>CAZXST010000010.1:0-19444 GCA_964643205.1 uncultured Flavobacteriaceae bacterium
ATTGGTGTTTTAAGTTCATGTGCTACATTTCCAATAAATTCCTTTCTGTATTGTTCTTTTAACTTTAATGCTTCTATTTCTATTTTTTTATCTTTTGCAAACTCTTCAATGTTTTTCATCAATGAATCCATATCTGTTGAGATCGTAGATTTATTAATTTGAGATGAATCTAACATATCTAAATCCTGATATAATTCCTTAACTCTTTTAAATAAAAAACTTTGAATTCTAAATTGTATAATAATAAAAGAGATTAAGAAAATCAACAAAGAAATAATTAATGAAGCTGACGAATATATTAATAGAATAAGATAGCTAGCTAAGGTTATTAAACTAGCTGAAATCAAAGCAAATTGATAAGGATTTTTTTGTGTTTTTCTTACAGGCATTAAACAACAAATTTATACCCAACACCTTTAACAGTTTTAAAAAAGTTTTCTCCTATTTTTTCTCTAAGTTTTCTAATATGAACATCAATAGTCCTGTCTCCCACTACAACATCCCTGCCCCACACTAACTCAAGAATATGATCTCTTTTAAATACTTTCCCTGGTTTGGATGCTAACAAATATAACAATTCAAATTCCTTTCTTGGTAAATTTATTTCTTTTCCTTTATAAGAAGCCTTATAACTGCTCCTGTCAATAATTAAATTTCCAATTTCTATAATTTCAACTTTATCAAATGAAATTCTTCTAAGCAACGATTTAACCTTACTTAATAAAATTTTTGGTTTTATAGGCTTAGTAATATAATCATCAGCGCCAGCATTAAATCCTGCTATTTGACTATAATCCTCACCACGGGCTGATAAAAATGTAATTAGTGTGTGTTTTATTTTTGGCGTTTTTCTTATTATCTCACATGCTTCTATACCATCCATTTCAGGCATCATTACATCTAAAATAATTAAATGAGGTTCAATCTTTTCCGCTTGCTTAACTGCTTGAATTCCATTTTTTGCAGTATATACATTATATCCAGCATTTTTTAGAGAATAAGATATTATTTCTAAAATATCAGGCTCATCATCAACAAGCAAAATTTTAATATCTTCTGGATTCATGAGCTATATTTATTATTCATAAAGATACCAACTTATAAAATTAGATCTAAATAAAAAAGATGATATTAATTTAATGGTCTTTTTCATTTATATTTAACACGTGATTGATTCAAAGAGAATATTAAGTATTGCATCCCCAAAAGAGTTTGAAAAAGCCTCAATAAAAATCTTTAATTACCAATTTAAAAATAATACTATTTATAGAAAATTTTGCAACTTGATGGGCAAAGATCCAAGCCATATCAAATCCTCTTTTGACATTCCATTTCTTCCTATTCAATTTTTTAAAACACATAAAATAGTTTCTTCAAATCTTACAATAGAAAAGACATTTCATAGCAGTGGTACCACAAAAGATAATTTGAGCAAACACCACATTGTAGATTTAAAACATTATGAAAATTGTCTTCTTAAAATATTTATGGATTTCTATGGACATCCATCTAAATATAATATAATAGCTCTATTGCCTACATACCGTGAAAATAAGAATTCATCACTTATATATATGGTAAATTATCTAATTAAAAAATCAAAAAATATAAATAGCGGATTCCATCTTAATAATTATAAAGAATTAAAGAAAAAATTAATTCATCTTGAAAAAGGTCATAAAAAAACTATTCTTTTTGGAGTTTCATATGCGCTTTTAAATTTAATTGACTTACATAATTTTAAATTAAAAAGAACAACAATAATAGAAACGGGCGGCATGAAGGGAAAAAGAAAAGAATTAATTAAAAGTGAGTTACATAAAATGCTTAAAATTGGTTTTGGAGTCGAAAATATTAATAGCGAATATGGAATGACAGAATTAATGTCTCAAGCCTATTCAATAAATAATCAAAAATTCAAATGCCCACCATGGATGAAAATCTATATAAGGGAATCAGAAGATCCAATGAATATAAAAACTGATAATAAAATTGGAGGCATAAACATTATTGATTTAGCCAATTATAATTCTTGTTCATTTATAGCAACAGATGACCTTGGAAAATTAGATGAAAATGGTAATTTTGAAATTCTTGGAAGACTTGATAATTCCGAGCAAAGAGGATGTAATCTACTGATTGATTAAGTCTATACTGCTTTAATAATATAAGTATTTCTTTTTCCCCTATTCAATATTATGTATTTATTGCTTATTAAATCCTTTTTGTTAATTATATAGTCCTCATTTACTTTATTCTTATTGACTGAAATTGAGTTTTCTCTTAAAGCCCTTCTAGCTTCTGAATTGGACTGAAGAAAATTTGTAGTATCAGATAATGCTGAGATCATATCTAAACCTTTAGAAATTATAGATTGTTCTATTTCATATTGTGGAACCCCTTCAAATATTTCAAGAAAAATTGATTCATCTATAACTTCTATATCCTGTTTAAAGTTACTACTGAATAATATATTTGAAGCCTTTAAAGCGTTTTCATATGCCTCCTTAGAATGCACAATTGAAGTAATATCCTTTGAAAGAGCTTTCTGAAGAATTCTTAAATGTGGATTATCCCTATGCTCTAATACTAATTTTTTTATTTCTTCTTTACTCAAAAAAGTAAATATCTTTATATACTTTTCAGCATCATCATCTGATGTATTTAACCAATATTGATAAAATCTGTAAACAGAAGTTTTATTTGGATCTAACCAAATATTCCCTTCTTGAGTTTTACCAAACTTACTACCATCAGATTTTGTAATTAATGGGCAAGTTAAAGCGTAGCCTTTTCCATTATCCATTCTTCTTATAAGCTCAGTACCACTAGTAATATTTCCCCATTGATCACTTCCTCCCATTTGAATAGAACAATCAAAATTTTTGTGTAAATAAAGAAAGTCATATCCTTGAACCAACTGATATGAAAATTCAGTAAAACTCATCCCTTCAGCTTCATCATTAGAAATTCTATTTTTTACAGAGTCTTTTGACATCATATAATTAACTGTCATGTGTTTTCCAACATTACGAATAAAATCTAGAAATGTTAATCCCTTCATCCATTCTAAATTATTTAATAATAATGCTGCATTATCTTTTGATTCATCAAAATCTAAAAAATGAGCCAATTGATCTTTAATTTTTTTTTGATTTATTTTTATAGTTTTTTCATCAAGTAAATTTCTTTCAGATGATTTACCAGAGGGATCTCCTATCATTCCTGTTGCTCCTCCTATTAATGCAATTGGACGATGGCCAGATTTTTGAAAGTGTGCTAATAACATAATTGGCATCAAGTGTCCTATGTGTAGTGAATTTGAGGTGGGATCAAAACCTATATAAGCAGATCTCATATTGTTTTTCAGAAAATCCTTGAAGCCAGGCATGATATCATGTATCATATTCCTCCATTTAACTTCATCAATAAAATTATTTGATTTCATTTTATTAAATATATTCAAAGGTAACTGATTAATTATTTTTTTTCAAAGGCATCATTGATCTTTTCAATTTAATACTGTCTATTGTATTTGATCTTTCTCTATTTACAATTTCTAAACTTCTTTTAGCTCTATCTTTTTTGTAATTCTCTATACTATCTATAATTATCTGTTTATTTTCCTGAAGCTTCAACTTAACTCTATTATAAATACTTAAATAACTATTTAAATCATTTGAATAAAATTTATTACTCAAAGCAAATTGTAAACTATCTATTTTATACTTCTCAAAAATGTATTTTTCCGGAATAACACCATTATTCTCTAAAATTCTTCTATTAACGCCCTTAGAAACACTGATTAAAGTCATCTCATAAATAACATCAACCATTTTTTCTTCAGATATTAAGTTATCTGGCATGGGTGTTCTCTGAATATTTTTATTACAGCCAAATAAAATAAATATTATAAAAAATATTTTCTTCATCTATTAAATATTAATTTTTTACCTAATTTACTATCAAATATCTTATCATTATTATAAACGATATTTCCATTAACTATTGTATAAGATATTCTAGACCTAAATGTACTTCCTTCAAAAGGAGACCATCCACATTTGTATAAAATATTTCCCTTATTGACAGTCCATGGATTATTAAGATTGAAAATAACTATATCTGCATAATATTCTTCTTTAATAAAGCCTCTTTTTTCTATCTCATACAAAATAGCAGGATTATGACACATTTTTTGTACAATTTTTTCCAATTTTATTTTATTATTATGATACCCCTCTAACACAGTAACAAGAGAATGTTGTACTAATGGACCTCCAGAGGGGCAATTAACATATTCATTGCTTTTTTCCTCATATGTATGTGGTGCATGGTCTGTTGCAATAATATCTATTCTATCATCATTTAATGCATCCCACAAACCATCTTGATCAGCTAAGGACTTAATTGAAGGATTCCATTTGATTCTAGTTCCATATTTTTCATAATCATCTTCACTGAAAGTTAAATGGTGAACACATACCTCTGCAGTTATTTTTTTATCTTTTAAATCAATGGAATTTGAAAATAAATCAGTTTCCTTTTTAGTTGAAAGATGAAATACATGCAATCTAGCACCAGTTTTTTTAGCCAAATCAATTGCCATGGACGAAGAAAGATAACAAGCCTCCTCATTTCTAATTTTTGAATGAAATTTTATTGGAATATTTTTTCCATATATATCAGTATATAATTTGAGATTTTTTCTTATTGTATTTTCATCCTCACAATGAACTGCAATTGGCAAATTGCATTTTAAAAATATTTCTTCCAATGCTTCAATGTTATCTAAAAGCATATTTCCAGTAGATGATCCTAAAAATATTTTTAATGCTGGTACCTCCTTAGGATCCAATTTTAATATTTCATTAATATTATCATTGGTTCCCCCAAACATAAAAGAATAGTTTGCTATTGATTTTTTTGAAGCAATTTTAAATTTCTCCTTTAATCTATCCTGAGTTATGGTTTGGGGTATTGTATTAGGCATTTCCAAAAATGAAGTTATTCCTCCTGCAACTGCTGCTCTAGATTCCGTGTAAATATCACCCTTATGTGTTAAACCAGGCTCCCTAAAATGGACCTGATCATCTATTAGTCCAGGAATAATATAGTTATCCTCAGCATCTATAGTTATAGTATTTGATAATTTCGGGCTAATAAAGGAAGATATTTCTTTAATTATTTCATCTTCAATATATATATCTGATCGATATATTTTTCCTTCATTTATTATTCTTCCATTTTTGATTAATATGCTATTTTTCATAATGATAATCTGTAGAGAACAAGCTTTTAATTCTCATATAAATAACTCCAAAAATTGCCTCATTAATTATAGAAGCGTTAAGTTTAGATTCACCATATTTTCTATCCGTAAATACTATAGGAATCTCAAGAATTCTAAATTTATTTAGATAAGATTTATATTTCATTTCAATTTGAAAAGCATATCCAATAAATTTAATCATATCTAAATTAATTTTTTCAATTACATTCCTCCTATAACATATAAACCCAGAAGTTGGATCTTTAATATTCATTCCGGTAAAAAATCTAACATAGTATGAAGCAAATAATGAAAGTGCTATCCTTCCTAAAGGCCAATTTACAACTTTAATTCCTTCCTTATATCTAGACCCAATACATATATCCGCTAATCCTTCCTTGCAGCTATTATAAAGAACTTTGATATCACTAGGATCATGAGAAAAATCAGCATCCATTTCAAAAATGAAATTATAATCTTTTTTTATAGCCCATTTAAAGCCATGAATATACGCAGGTCCTAACCCAGATTTTCCCTTTCTGATTTGAAGATATAATTGTTCCTTGTATATGGTTTGAAGCTCTATTACTTTAGATGATGTATTATCAGGAGAATCATCGTCAACTACAAGAATATTCACGTCATTATACAGATCAAATATAGATTTAATTATTTTATCAATATTTTCAATCTCATTATAAGTTGGTATTATGATCAATACATCATTCATTAATTTTACCTTTTAAGCAAAAATATAATATTTGTATGATAAAGTTTATAGTTTATTATCTATAATTTAGCCGTTATGATCAGAGATATATTGTTAAAAGATACATTTACAGTTATTATACTTTCACTTATAATTATAATAACACTAATTAAATATAATAATCATAAAAAATTTAACTCACTTCTTAAAATCTTCTGGAATAGTTCTTATTTAAAAAAATATAAGTATGAAAAAATAACATATTCCCTGTTTGACTACTTATTACAAATGAACTTTATTATTTCACTTGGTTTATTTGCCTTTATATTCAGTATAGTATACAATGGAAATAGTTTAGCATTTAATTTTCTGGAATTTATTAATATAATTCAAATCATAATAACATTTTTAGTACTTAAAAATTTAGCTGAAATCTTAATTTCGTGGGTTTTTAATACCCAATGGTTAACTAAGCTATATTTAAATGAAAAAATTAATTACAATAGCCTGATTGGATTAATTATTCTTCCAATTAATATTCTGATATTATATTTTTTTAATCCAAGTATAAATACCTTATTTATCTTCACTTGTATCATATTGCTACTAAAATTAACTGCATACATAAATTCCTTCATATTACACCAAAAAACAATCAAAAAAAGTTGGTTTTATTTTATTTTGTATCTTTGCACACTCGAAATTATACCATATCTATTATTGTATAATTTTTTTCTTTCTATATAGGAAAGATACTAGTTATTAAAAAATGGCAAAGATAAAAACAGTTTTAGTTTCACAACCTAAACCAACATTGGTAAATTCACCGTATTTTGATCTCCAGAAAAAAAGGAAATTAAAAATTGACTTTGTGCCCTTTATTCATGTAAAAGAAGCAACTCTTAAAGAAATCAGATTGCAAAAAGTTGATTTATCTAAATTTTCATCTATTATATTAACAAGCAGATATGCAGTTGACCATTATTTTAGAGTATGTGATAGAATGAGATTTAAAGTTCCTGATTCTATGAAATATTTTTGTCAATCAGAAGCTGTAGCGTTCTATCTCCAAAAATATGTTGTTTATAGAAAAAGAAAAATATATGTTGGGAAAAGATCATTCAAAGAGCTATGTCCAATAATATCCAAGCATAAAGATGAGAGTTTTTTACTACCTACAACTGATAAGCTAAAACCTAAGGTTCCTGAACTTCTTGATAGTCTTGATATAAAATGGAAAAGATGTGTGTTCTATAAAACTGTAATTAGCGATCTAACTCAATTAGCGGATGTCACATATGATATTTTAGTTTTCTTTAGTCCATCAGGAATTGAATCTCTATTTCAAAACTTTCCAGAATTTAAACAAAATGGAACAAAAATTGCAGTTTTTGGTTCAATAACAAAGAGAGCTGTAGAAGAGAAAGGTCTTAATGTAGATATCTACGCTCCTTCTCCAAAATTTCCCTCTATGACAATGGCATTAGATAATTATATTTCTAAATCAAACAAGAAATAGACTATTTAGTATTTGGAGCACCATCTAAAATTGATTTATCAGCAAATTCCTTAAATTTTTCAAAATTTTTGATAAAGTAATTGGATAACATATATGCCTTTTCATAATATTTCTCATCATTATTCCAAGTACTTCTAGGACTCAAAATGTTAGAAGGGACATTTGGGCATTCTCTTGGTTGCTTAACATTAAAAACAGAATGAATATGGTAATTGTTTTGATTTATTTTATCTAATTCTCCATACATTGCAGCATTTATCATTGCCCTTGTATATTTTAATTTCATTCTTTTTCCTATGCCATATGGCCCTCCAGTCCATCCAGTATTTACTAACCAAACATTAACATTTGATTCTTTCATTTTCTTTATAAGCATTTTTGCATAAATAGTTGGATGTAATGGCATAAAAGGAGCTCCAAAACATGCAGAAAATGATGGTTCAGGCTCATTAATACCTGCTTCAGTTCCTGCAACTTTTGATGTGTATCCAGATATGAAGTGATATGCAGACTGAGCAGGATTTAATTTTGCTATTGGAGGTAAAACTCCAAAAGCATCTGCTGTTAAAAAAAAGATATTATTAGGATTTTCTCCTTGCGAGGGTATCATTATGTTTTTAATAAAGTGTATTGGATAACTAACCCTTGTATTTTGAGTTATTGATTTATTACTATAATCAACTGCACGCGTATTATCTATAATTACATTTTCTAGTAGAGCTCCTGGTTTGATTGCGTCATATATCTCAGGTTCTTTATCCTTAGATAGATTTATAACCTTGGCATAACATCCTCCTTCAAAATTAAAAATTTGGTTTTTCGAATTCCATCCATGTTCATCATCTCCAATAAGTTTTCTACTGCTATCAGTAGATAGGGTCGTTTTTCCAGTACCAGACAAGCCAAAGAAAATAGATGTATCTCCATTACTCCCAGTATTTGCACTACAATGCATAGGTAGCACATTTTTGTATGTAGGTAAAGTAAAATTTAAAACTGAAAAAATTCCTTTTTTTATTTCACCTGTATAGCCTGTACCTCCAACAATTATAAGCTTACTTGTAAAGTTAATTATTGCAAAATTTTTGTCGCGTACATTGTCAATTGATGGATCTGCATAGAAATTTGGTGCATTAATTATGGTCCATTCAGGACTAAAACCTTTAATTGAAGCCTTATCTACTCTAAGGAACATATTATATACAAAAAGATCACTCCAAGGAAATTCACAAATAGTCCTTATATTAATTCTGCACTCATCATTTGCACATGCACAAGCATCTCTTACATATAACTCTTTGTTTGATAAATGCTTTGTTATCTTATTGTAAAGATTTTCAAATGAAGCTTGATCTATTGGAATATTTATATCCCCCCACCAAACCTTTTCTTCAGTTATCTCATCCTTAACAATATATCTATCTTTCGGAGATCTTCCTGTGAATTTTCCAGTATTTATCGAAAGAACACCATCTTTAGTGAGTTGTCCTAAATTTTTTGAAATTGATATTTCATATAAATCTGATACGGGAAGATTATAATTTATTTTTGCATTATGAATCCCATACATATCTAAGGAAATATTTCTTGAGATATAAGAATTGCTATTCATAAAAAATAACTTTAAAAGCTATATAAATAGTTGGTAAAAATAATCTAAAATTATTAATTAATAGAATTTTATTTTAGTAATATTACTTAATATTTTATTTAAAATAAATGAGAAATATATTGATCATTGGAGCAGGAAAATCTACCCCTTATATAGTGAAATACTTAATGAATAAATCATCAAAAGAAAATTTATTTCTAACTATTGGGGACATAGATATAAATAATGCAAGAAAATTATCAACGGGCTATACAAATATTAAAGCAATCAAATTTGATATTTTAAACAAAACAAATAGTAGTAAACATATTTTTCAATCTGATATTGTTATTTCTATGCTGCCTGCAAGATTTCATCTTTTGGTTGCAAGGGAGTGCTTAAAGCACAAAAAAAGTCTTTTAACAGCCTCCTATATTAGTGATCAGATGGATGAACTTGATGATGAAGTCAAAAGTTTAGGGATAATATTTATGAATGAGATTGGCGTTGACCCAGGAATTGATCATATGAGTGCCATGAAAATAATTGACAAGATTAAAGATGAAGGTAATAATCTAGTTATGTTCAAGTCCTATACAGGTGGGTTAATTGCTCCTGAAAGTGACAATAACTTATGGAATTATAAATTCACATGGAACCCAAGGAATGTGGTTCTAGCAGGACAAGGTGGTGATGCAATATATATTGAAAAAGATAAACAGAAACAAATTCCATATAATAAACTCTTTAAGAATACTGAGCCATTGAAAATTGATGGATATGGAAATTTTGAAGCTTACCCTAATAGAGATTCTCTAAAATATAGAAGCATATACAGACTAAATAATATCAGTACTATATTAAGAGGGACGATTAGAAGGCCTGGTTTTTCTAATGCTTGGAATGTTTTTGTAAAACTTGGTATGACAGATGATAGCTACTCCATTCAAAACTCACATATGATGAGCTATAATAACTACGTTGATTATTTTCTATCATCAAATTCAATGAAATCAATTGAATCAAGAATCAAGAATAAATTAGGAATTAATGAATCAAATGTGATATGGCATAAATTGTTAGAATTAGATATTTTTAGTACTACAAAAAAAATTCCTTTAAAAAATGCAACACCAGCTCAAATACTTGAGTATATCTTATTACAAAACTGGCAGCTAGAAAAAAATGATAAAGACATGGTTGTTATGTACCATAAGTTTGGTTACAGAAAAAATAAAAAAATTCATCAAATTGATTCAACAATGGTTAGTATTGGAGAAGATGAAATATATACAGCAATGGCAAAAACAGTTGGATTACCAATAGCTATAGCAGCCCTAGGTATACTAAATAATGAAATAAAATCTACTGGAGTTCAATTACCTGTTTCTAAAGATATATACATGCCAATTCTAAAGGAACTAGAAGAATATAATATTAAATTTAAAGAAAAGCATGTGGAATTTAAATAATGACCTTAATTAACAAATTTTTGAAGTCTATATATAAATATTGGCCATGGAATAATTAAACATACTGTCCAAATTACTGTTGTCATCACTTCAGAAAATATAAGATAGGAGATTATAAAAATTAAAGTAGAAGCAAAAGCAAGTATCACAAAAAACTTTTTCCAAAAAATTAGAAGATTATCTAAATCAATTTTTTTTCTTGCTTCTTTTGACATAGTATTATAGCCCGCCATTAAATATTTAGCATTATCCTTATTTACTAAATATGCTACTCCAATAAAAATAACGTCTACAAAAAGGACTACCCAAAATATTTCCATAATTAAATCACTAAATTGATAATTTTTCCAGGGACAATAATAATCCTTTTTGGCTTAACGCCTTCTAATTTATTTAACAGATTATCATTATTCATTATAGTTTTCTCTATTTCTTTATTAGTAAGATCAAGGGATAATTCTAATCTAAGTCTAACTTTTCCATTAATTGATATAGGATAAATTTTGCTTTCTTCTTTTAAATATTTCTTTTCAAAATCAGGGAAAGATTCTTTTGTTATGGATTCCTTATTTCCAAGCATACTCCACAATTCTTCTGTAATATGTGGCACGTATGGAGATAAAATTATTAATAGTGGTGATAATATTTCGCTACTAACACAATTTTGCTCAGTCAATTCATTAACTGCAATCATAAAATTTGAAACAGCTGTATTAAATGAATATGATTCAATATCATTATCAATCTTCTTAATTGTTTTGTGAAGAGTTTTTAAATTCTCTAACTCTGGTTTTATATTTTTTACTTTAATTCCCGATTCATCTACATAAAGTCTCCATAATTTCTTTAAAAAATTATGTGTACCAACTATACCTGATGTATTCCATGGCTTATATTGTTCTAATGGTCCTAAGAACATTTCAAATAATCTTAAACTGTCAGCACCGTATTCCTCACATATTAAATCTGGATTTACAACATTATACCATCTTTTAGACATCTTTTCAATTTTTCTCTCAACAATAAATACATTATTCTTAGAAACAAATTCAGCTTCCTCAAAAATTGGTTGCCACTTCTTGAGTCCTTCAATATCTAATTCATCTGAAAAATTGACCAAATTTACATCAACATGAATTTCTTCAAAATTCTCATTTTTTAATAAATCCTTTGAGATATATTTATTAGTTCCTGAAAGCCTATATATAATTGCACTAGAACCTAAAATCATACCTTGGTTTATTAATTTTTTAAATGGTTCATCAAATGGAATAATTTTTCTGTCATATAAAAATTTAGTCCAAAATCTTGAATAAAGAAGATGCCCAGTTGCATGTTCGTTGCCTCCAATATATAAATCTACATTTGACCAGTAATCTAAAGTTTTATTACTGCATATATAATTAGAATTTTTAGGATCTATATACCTTAAAAAATACCAGGAACTTCCAGCCCATCCTGGCATTGTATTTAATTCAATTGGAAAAATTGATTTGTTATCGATTTTATTATTAGAAACTATTTTCTTCTCTTTTTCATTCCATGCCCAATATTCTGCTCTTCCAAGGGGAGGATCTCCTGACTCTGTTGGAAGATATTTTTCAACATTTGGGAGTTTTATAGGTAAATATTCTTTTTCTATAATTTTTGGTATACCATTTACATAATATACAGGGAATGGTTCTCCCCAATATCTTTGTCTAGAAAAAACTGCATCTCTCAGTCTATAATTAACTTCTTTAATCCCAATTCCATCTTTAATTAGTCTAGAGATAATAGAATCTGTGGCATCATCAAACGAAAGACCATCTATGAATGAACTATTCTGTAATACAAAATTTTCTTTATCAACAAAAGCTTGTTTTGATATATCTTTATCCTTAAAAATATTAGGAATATCAATATCAAAATATTTTGCAAAATCATAATCTCTTTGATCTCCACATGGAACAGACATTACTGCTCCTGTTCCATAAGTTGCTAAAACATAATCTCCGACCCATATTGGAATTTTATCTTTAGTAAGAGGATGTTCTGCATAAGAACCAGTAAATACTCCTGTTATTTTTTTTACTTCAGAAATACGATCTTTCTCACTTCTGTTAGTTGCAAATTTTATATATTCTTTAACTTCAGCTCTGTTTTCATTAGTAGTAATCTTTAATGTAAGTTCATGTTCAGGGGCTAATGTCATAAAACTAACTCCAAAAATTGTGTCAGGTCTAGTGGTAAAAACCTCAATAGAATCATCATGCCCAATAATATTAAATTTCATTGAAACACCAATTGATTTCCCAATCCAATTTCTTTGTGTTTCTTTTATTGAAGCTGACCAATCAATTTTATCTAAATCATTTAATAATCTATCTGCATAAGCACTAATTCTCATATTCCATTGCAACATTAATCTTTTTTCTATTTTAAAACCTCCTCTTTCAGACACGCCATTTACAATTTCATCATTTGCCAATACCGTTCCTAATTCAGGGCACCAATTAACTTCTGATTTTGCTAAGTATGCAATTCTGTAGTCCTGTAGTATTTTTTCTCTTTTTTCCTCATTAAAATCTTTCCACTGTTCTGAAGAAAATTTTAAGGTATTCTTATTTGTTGTAAGTTTTATTTGTTGATTACCTGATTTATTAAAAATACTTATTAAATCATCAATCGGCCTTGCCTTATCTTGTTCCTTATCATACCATGATTTAAATAGTTCAATAAAAATAAATTGAGTCCATCTATAGTAGTCTGGATCACTAGTTCTAATTTCTCTAGACCAATCAAATGAAAACCCCATTTTATCTAGTTGATTTCTATAGGTGTTTATGTTTTCTTCAGTAGTTTTTTTTGGATGTTGACCTGTTTGAATTGCATATTGTTCTGCTGGCAATCCAAAACTATCATAACCTTGGGGATGTAATACATTAAATCCTTTTAATTTTTTGAATCTAGAATAAATATCAGAAGCTATATAGCCTAAAGGATGTCCAACATGAAGGCCTTCTCCACTTGGATATGGGAACATATCCATTACATAGTATTTTTTCTTGTCTAAATCAATTTTGGTTTTATATGTATTATTCTTTGCCCAATACTTTTGCCATTTTTTTTCTATTGATCTAAAGTTATACTTCATTTACTTTGTCATAGGATATTAAACAAATTTACATTTTCTTATAAGAAAATCTTTTTAAATATTTGATTTTGTTCATTATTTTTACTGAAATCAATTGACAAACATGAATAACCAATTTGAAGAATTTCAGAAAAAGAGATTACTTACATCATATTTTTCTGTTACTATAATTATATCAGTAGTTCTATTCCTCTTTGGTATTCTGGGCCTTTCTGTAATCAGCATTAAATCTGCAAGTAGTTCGTTTAAAGAAAAATTAACAGTATCAATATATCTTAAAGAAGACATAAAAAATGTTGAAATAAATCAGTTAAAAAATAGTTTAACAATGTCTGCCTACATAAAAAGTCTAAATTTTATTTCAAAAGATGAAGCAGCAATATTTATGAAAGAAGAATATGGAGAAGATTTTATAGATGATATAGGGTACAATCCTCTGGTTAATTCTATTGATATCAATTTAAAATCTGATTATATAAATAATAGAATATTAGACAGTATTTCTAATAAAATATTAGAAAATAAATTTGTAGATGAAGTGATTTATGATAGAGATTTGATCTCTATTATGAATAATAATCTTAATAAAATTGCTTTTTGGATACTTCCGACTTCTTTAGTATTCATAATTATAGCGTTCTTAATTATTAATAGTTCTATAAGGCTTTCTATTTTTTCAAATAGACATACAATAAAAACAATGCAGTTGGTTGGAGCAACAAAACATTTTATAAGATATCCATTTATAATTAAAAACATTAAACTAAGCATAATAAGTTCAATTATTGCCTCCCTAGGTCTTGCAACATTAATTATTTACCTTGATAATAGTATTTCCTTCCTCGATATGATAAATAAGCTTTTATTGTTTGGGTTATTTATTGTTATCTTAATACTAGGAGTGGTAATTAGCTGGGTAAGTACTTTCTTTGCAACTCAAAATATATTGAATCTAAATACTGAAAAATTTAATTTCTAATATGAAAGAAAAAAAATCAACTAATAAGAAATTATTATTTACAAAAAAGAATTATCTAATTAGTTCTGTTGGCTTAATTTTGATTATAGTTGGCTTTATTATTATGTCTGGTGGAGAAAGTGATGATCCTAATATTTTTAATAAAGAAATATATAATTTTAGAAGAATAAGAATTGCTCCATTACTAGTTCTAATAGGTCTGGGTATACAAGTTTATGCAATCTTATTTTCTTCTAAAAAATAATTTAATGGATATAGTAGATGCAATAATTTTAGGTGTTATTCAAGGATTAACTGAATTTCTTCCAGTATCATCAAGTGGCCATCTAGAAATTGGAAGAGAAATATTAAATGCTGATTTGTTAGCAAGTGAAAATCTACTATTTACAATAATATTACATTTTGCAACTGCTATAAGTACAATAATTGTTTTTAAAGATGATATAGCAAAACTAATAAAAGGTTCTATTGACAATTCTATTAATGGAAATCACAAATATTTATTTAAAATAATTATTTCAATGATACCCGCAGTATTAATAGGTTTGTTTTTTGAAGAGGAAATTGAAATATTATTTACTGGTAATATAACTTTAGTGGGATCAATGCTTATAGTTACAGGGATACTTTTATTATTAACTAAAATAAGTAAAGAAAAAAGAAACCAAATATCATATTCTCACTCATTCATAGTTGGACTTGCTCAAGCATTTGCTATTATTCCAGGTATCTCCAGATCTGGAGCTACAATTTGCACATCGCTACTTTTAGGAAATAATAAAAAACAATCTGCTCAATTTTCTTTCCTAATGGTTATCCCATTAATATTTGGAAAAATAATTAAAGACTTATTTAGTGATAACATAGACTTTAATAATATAGACTATATAGTATATATATTTGGGTTTATAAGTGCATTTATAACAGGTCTTTTTGCATGCAAATTGATGCTGAAAATCGTTAAAAATAACAATCTAAATGTATTTAGTGCATATTGCATAATCCTAGGGATAATGTCCATTATAATTACTTCATTCTAATGAATAGTAAAGATTTAATTTCAGGAAAATTAATTCTAATCGATAAAGAAAAAGAATGGTCATCCTTCGATGTGGTGAATAAAATTAGAAATGCAATTAAAAAGAAATTCTCAATAAAAAAAATTAAAGTAGGACATGCGGGAACCCTTGATCCATTAGCTACAGGATTACTAATATTATGTACAGGGAAAATGACAAAAAAAATTGACAAATTGAGTATATTAAAAAAACGGTATTTAGGGACGATTACTTTAGGAGCTACAACTCCATCATATGATTGTGAAACGGATATTAACAACACATATCCAACTAGTCATATTACAGAAAAATTGATAAATTCAAATATGAATAATTTTATTGGAGTTATAGCCCAAAAACCTCCTATATACTCCGCAATAAAAAAAGATGGCAAAAGGCTTTATATGTATGCAAGAGCAGGAGAAGAAATTGAAATAGACTCTAGAAAAATTGAAATATTTGAATTTGAAATTGTAAAAATAGATATGCCAAATATTGATTTTGAAATATTATGCAGCAAAGGCACATATATTCGATCTATTGCTAATGATTTTGGGAAAAATCTTAACTCTGGAGCATATCTATCGAATTTAAAAAGAACTCAAATAGGAGATTTTAAAATAAGTGATGCCTATAAAGTTGACGAATTTATTGATAAATATTTAAATTAAAAAAATTGTTATTACACTATTAAATAGAGTTTAACAACTGCTAAAAAGGGAGATCATCTAAATCCTCTTTATTAATATCATCAGCTGGTTCAAAAGGAGTTAGTGAGTCTAATCCAGGTTGTTCATCCTCTAAATCTTGATCCTGTAAAAGCTCAATTCTCCATCCCTGAAGTGAAGTGAAGTATTTAATTATTCCCTCTGGATTTTTCCATTCTCTACCCCTTAAGTTAATACCTACTTTTACTTCTTGGCCTTGTTGAAAATCATTTAATAAATCTGTTTTATCCTGAACAAACTCAATACACAACGTTTGTGGATATTGTTCTTGAGTAACAATTATTAACTCCCTTTTTCTAAAACTATCAGTTATTTCTTGAATATTGCCAACTAATTTGATTTTGCCCTGAACTTCCATCTATTTTAATTTTTGTTTAATATATGACAGACAAATTTAACAATCTAAAATAAACATTGGCAATTATTTGCAAATTAATGAATAGTTTATTTTGATTTAATCTCACTATATTTAATGCTACTATTTTAAAAGAAATTATGAACAGTAATACAAATATTATTAGATGGTCTATTATTTTAGGCTCGTTCCTTATAATTTCATTAATTCTCTGGAATACCTATGTTTTCTTTCAAAATTTTAAAAATGAAGAAAGGATTAAAATGGAAATTTGGTCTAAGGCACAAATTGAACTAATTAACTCTGATCAAGAAAAAATATCACCTCTGACATTAGATATTATAAGAAATAATACTACCACGCCAATGATAAAAGTAAATAATGATGGTAGCATTGAAGCTAATAATATAGAAAATTTTAATACTGCAGATACAACTGCAGTTTCTAAACTAATTAAAAGATTTTCTCAAGAAAATAAACCAATAGAAATTAATTATAATGGGGAGATATTATCAGTCCTCTATTATGGAAATTCAACTATTATAAACAAATTAAAATATTATCCATTAGCACTTCTTCTAATAGTTTTTCTTTTCGGATCAGTTGTTTATTTCTTTTATAAAAGTTCAAAAACAGCTACACTAAATAAATTATGGTCAGGGATGGCCAAAGAAACTGCTCATCAAATCGCAACTCCATTATCTTCAATTATGGGATGGGTTGAAATTATAAAAAATAAAAATGTAGATAATAACTATATAGATGAAATTCAAAAAGACATTAAAAGACTTAATATTATTGCTGACAGATTCAGTAAAATTGGTTCTATTCCCACACTTGAAAGAAAAGATGTTATATCTGAAACAGAATCTACAATTGAGTATATGAAAAATAGATCCTCAAATTCAATAAATTTTAAATTGATAAAACCAAAACAAAAAATCATTACACTATTGAATTCACAACTTTACAGTTGGACAATTGAAAATTTATTAAAAAATAGTATTGATTCAATGAAGGGGTCAGGCGATATTACTATAGAAATAAATGAGACAAACTTATTAGTAGATATTCTTATAATTGATACAGGAAGTGGAATTGAAAAAAGATTGCATAAAAAAATATTTGATCCTGGCTACACATCGAAAACAAGAGGATGGGGGTTAGGTCTTTCGTTATCTAAAAGAATAATTGAAGATTATCATAAAGGATCAATAGAGGTAGTTTCTTCAACAATTGGTGAAGGAACAACTATAAAAATTCAGTTAAAGAGAACTGTAGGCTAAAGCAATTTTTTCTGCTGTTGATATAAACTCATCTCTGTCCAATTTTATCTTACTTATAAATGTTACATCTTTAATTGCTGTAATTGGGATTAAATGAACATGAACATGAGGCACCTCCAATCCTACAATAGATAGAGCTACCTTTTCGCAAGGAATAGTTTTCTTTATTGCTAGGGCCACATCTCTAGAAAATCCTATTAATTCTTTAAATAAGGAAGGATCAAGATCTAGAAAATCATCAACTTCTTCTTTTGGGATACAAAGAGTATGTCCTCTTGTATTTGGATTTATATCAAGAAAAGCTAGGAATTTATCATTTTCAGCAACCTTATATGAAGGAATATCACCAGAAATAATTTTTGAAAATATTGAAGGCATTTATCTTGAAATTTCTAGAATTTTAAATTTTAATGTTCCATTTGGCACATCTATTTCTGCTACATCACCAACTGACTTCCCTAACAAACCTTTTCCTATTGGTGAATTGATAGATATCTTTCCAGAAGCTAAATCTGCTTCACCATCTGCTACAATCATGTAATCCATTTCCATATTGTTAGACTCATTTTTGATTTTAACATTTGATAATACTAAAACCTTAGAAGTGTCTAGCTTAGATTCATCAATTAATCTAGCGCCAGCTAAAGTTTCTTCTAATTTTGATATTTTCATTTCCAACATCCCCTGAGCTTCCTTCGCAGCATCATATTCAGCATTTTCACTTAAATCTCCCTTATCTCTTGCTTCAGCAATTGCATTAGAAATTTTAGGTCTTTCAACATCCTTTAATGTATCAAGCTCCTGTCTTAATTTTTTTAGCCCTTCTTCGGTATAATATGAGACCTCACTCATAATCTATATTTTAATACTATTTCCTGTTTATATCAAAAAAATCTCGTTCACACGAGATTATATCAAATATACAAAATATTTATTTCAATATATTTTTATTGTAATTTCGCAGAATGAAACGACTGCTGCCTTTTTGTATCATTATATGTACATTTCTAACATGCTCTGATTCTGATCCAAATCCAAACTGCAATTTCCTGTTTGATACAAAAGTTGCACATGAGTTAAATATGAATCTACCGCAATACAATGATTTGAATTTCATTAGTAATTCAGTATATGTTCCAAATATTGGAAATGGAGGTGTAATAGTAACAAACTCTGGTACAGGTTTTTTAGCCTGGGATGCAGCTGATCCAAATCACACTTTTAGCCAATGCTCAATTTTATCCATTGAAGGACTAGAAGCGTCATGCAGTTGTCCTGATGGAAATAAATATAGCCTAATAACAGGACAATCATTAGAAACTCAGTTAAATTGTAGCCT
>CAZXST010000011.1:0-19363 GCA_964643205.1 uncultured Flavobacteriaceae bacterium
GTTTGGGCTAATCCGCGTTCGCTCGCCACTACTAACGGAATCACTTTTGTTTTCTTTTCCTCCAGGTACTTAGATGTTTCAGTTCCCTGGGTTTACCTCCTTAACGGATACTATATCTTCAATATAGTGGGTTTCCCCATTCGGAAATCTGCGGATCAAATTGTGTGTGCCAATCCCCGCAGCTTATCGCAGCTTATCACGTCCTTCTTCGCCTCTGAGAGCCTAGGCATCCCCCATACGCTCTTAAATAGCTTATTGTAACTTTTATTTTTAATGAGTCATTAAATTTGCTCGTAAATAAATACGAGCATGCTCGTAAACTTAATTACTTAATTTTACTTAAATTATATTTAGAAAATTTCTAAATATTCATGTATTGTTTTCAATATGTCAAAGAACTTTTCAGTATAAAACTGATTGTGGAGAATATCGGAATCGAACCGATGACCTCCTGCGTGCAAGGCAGGCGCTCTAGCCAGCTGAGCTAATCCCCCAGTTTAAAGAGTTATTAATCATATACTCAACTTTCTAAAATTCTCATTTTATTTAGTACTAAAACTAAACGTAGTAGTCTCAGGCAGACTTGAACTGCCGACCTCTACATTATCAGTGTAGCGCTCTAACCAGCTGAGCTACGAGACTCTAACATGATAGATTATAAAATAAGATGGACAGCATAAGTAAAACACATTTTTTGTTGAATTTATTCAAATTCAGTCGTCTTTCTCTAGAAAGGAGGTGTTCCAGCCGCACCTTCCGGTACGGCTACCTTGTTACGACTTAGCCCTAGTTATCGATTTTACCCTAGGCCGATCCTTGCGGAAACGGACTTCAGGCACTCCCAACTTCCATGGCTTGACGGGCGGTGTGTACAAGGCCCGGGAACGTATTCACCGGATCATGGCTGATATCCGATTACTAGCGATTCCAGCTTCACGGAGTCGAGTTGCAGACTCCGATCCGAACTGAGATAGGTTTTATAGATTTGCTCATGCTCGCGCATTGGCTGCTCTCTGTACCTACCATTGTAGCACGTGTGTAGCCCAGGACATAAGGGCCGTGATGATTTGACGTCATCCCCACCTTCCTCACAGTTTGCACTGGCAGTTTCGTTAGAGTTCCCGGCATTACCCGCTGGCAACTAACGATAGGGGTTGCGCTCGTTATAGGACTTAACCTGACACCTCACGGCACGAGCTGACGACAACCATGCAGCACCTTGTAAGAAGTCCGAAGAAATATCTATCTCTAACTAATGCATCTTACATTTAAGCCCTGGTAAGGTTCCTCGCGTATCATCGAATTAAACCACATGCTCCACCGCTTGTGCGGGCCCCCGTCAATTCCTTTGAGTTTCACTCTTGCGAGCGTACTCCCCAGGTGGGTTACTTATCACTTTCGCTTAGCCACTCAACACACCAATGTGCATCAAACAGCTAGTATCCATCGTTTACGGCGTGGACTACCAGGGTATCTAATCCTGTTCGCTACCCACGCTTTCGTCCCTCAGTGTCAGTTGATTATTAGTGATCTGCCTTCGCAATTGGTATTCTGTGTAATATCTATGCATTTCACCGCTACACTACACATTCTAATCACTTCATAATAACTCAAGATAACCAGTATCAAAGGCAATTCTACAGTTAAGCTGCAGGATTTCACCTCTGACTTAATTATCCACCTACGGACCCTTTAAACCCAATGATTCCGGATAACGCTTGGATCCTCCGTATTACCGCGGCTGCTGGCACGGAGTTAGCCGATCCTTATTCTTACAGTACCGTCAAGCTTTCTCACGAGAAAGTTTTTCTTCCTGTATAAAAGCAGTTTACAACCCATAGGGCATTCATCCTGCACGCGGCATGGCTGGTTCAGACTTTCGTCCATTGACCAATATTCCTTACTGCTGCCTCCCGTAGGAGTCTGGTCCGTGTCTCAGTACCAGTGTGGGGGGTCCCCCTCTCAGGGCCCCTATCTATCGCAGCCTAGGTGTGCCGTTACCACACCTACAAGCTAATAGAACGCATACTCATCTCATACCGTAACCTTTAATCATAAAAAGATGTCTTTAAATGATACTATAGAGTATTAATCCAAATTTCTTCGGGCTATCCTCTAGTATGAGGTAGATTGTATACGCGTTACTCACCCGTGCGCCGGTCGTCAGCAAAGTGCAAGCACTTTCTGTTACCCCTCGACTTGCATGTATTAGGCCTGCCGCTAGCGTTCATCCTGAGCCAGGATCAAACTCTTCATCGTTAAATTTTAAATATATTTAACAACTAAAGAAATTTTATCTATCATCTCAAAATGGTTTATTCTCTGAAAATAAATTAAAAATTTATTTTACGCTGTCAATCAATTCAATATTTTAATGAACATAGATTTCAATCTGCTTCTCTATAAAATATAGCAGGACGCAAATATAAAACCGTTTTTTTTGCTTCCAAAACTTCAATTGGCAAATAAATTAATATTTATCAACAAATTTTAACCATATAAATGGCCGTTTTGGCTAATAGCGGATGCAAATATAGGATCTTTTTACTATGTACAAAATATTTTACAGGTATTTTTCAGAGAAAAATTTGATGTACTTAGCAGTCAGTTACTTACCTATAGGAAAAAATTCCAAACCAATCCAAATCTAAATGAAAAATCTCTGTAAGGATAATTTGGAGCAGAATAAAAATTATAACCAGTAAATGAGGAGTTAAAATGCTCTAATTTAAAATATAGTCTAGTTTGTTGAATTTTAGCATTAACAAAGAAGTCCATTAATGGAAATCCTCCAATTTTTTTGGTGTTTTGTACATAAAATTCGGATAAGAGTGGATCATATGAATTCATATAAAATTTTGAGAAATAGCTTATGCTAAATCCTGTTTGTAAAAAAAGTGCCTTATCAAGTAAATGACTACTGTAATAAATTGAATTTCTAGCAATTATTTCAGGGACATTTAGAACTCCTGAAGCATTAGAAATTTTTTGATATTGAATTTGACTATCATAAAAGAACTTTTTTATTGAAAACCCTCTTGAAACTCTAAGTTTAATTAGATTAATGTTATCCGAATATTGAAATGGTTTGATAGCGTCAAAATTGTCCTTTGCAAAGTAGGTATAATTATTAATGTCTATATAATCTAGGCTTAGATTAAATAATTTTTTAGATTTAAATTTCAAGTTAAATTCTCTATTTTCAATATTTTCATAGCTATTCTCCCAATTGTATGAAATATAATTACTCTTAAATAGTAAAAAATTGTAGTTGGGTTGGTGTGAAGAAATAGATATGTTACCCATTATATCTATATCATCATTTAACTTATAAGACAAATTACCCTTGAGTATACTTCCAGAAATATCTTCTGAAATTGAGGATGAAAAGTTTGCGTTAATGTTAAATTTATTTGTTCTTTTAGAATAAGATCCATAAAGTATCATACCACTATGTTTAATACCATCAGGGATCCCAGAGATATTTAAAGAATCAATATTTCCAAAGCTGTATTTATGGTTATTATATTCCAATCCTAAATTAAAATCTCCAAGGTTTTTTGTTTTATAATCAGCATTGATTTTAAATAAAAAACTTCTTAATCTGGATTTGTCGTCAATTCCTGAAAAATTATAGGATTCGCCAAAATACTCATTGGCAGAAGATTGGTTAAATTTGTAAAATCTTTTTTCATAGGAAATTGTATTTCCAATTGACAACATGTTTGATATAATAGAATCTGTTTTCTTACTTAATTTATAACTATGATCTACATAATATCTTCTTCCAACAAGCTCATTATCTGCATTCTCAAAATAAGGATCAAAAACTGATCTATCAAGAAATTCATCAGTACCATTTTCAAAATCTATAATATCTTGATCTCTTATACCTCCATTTTGTTCTGCAAATAATTTTTGACTAACATAATGTGTTCTAAGTATATATCTTTTGTCTTCAGAATTATAATTTGTTGAAAATCTAAAATTTGATGAACTAGATAAAAAGTGCTGATAATTTCCTAAAGATCTAAGTCCTTTTCTAGAAATAGTAAAATTGAATTTTCTTGAAGTATTTACAGAATAAAGAGCATCTAATAATTGGCCCTGTTCAAAAACTGATCTAAACATCAATTCTGTAAATGGAGTTGGTACATCATAATAATTTACATCTTCAATCTCCATATAACTATAATGTTTTGCTCTAGAGCCAAACGATGGAAAAATTTTTGATTTTTCTGAACTATAACTTAAGCTATTGTATGTATGGCCAGTATTAGAAAATGGTATTAGCTCAAAATTATCTTTCCTCAAATAGTTTATCTTATGAAATTTATTTATTGTTAATGATGTATCTACAATTATTGTATCACCATGATGATTAATAATTAGGTAATCCTCAATTTTTGCGTTTAAATTTTTTATTAATCTTGTACTTCTTTGATCTCCATAATTAGTTCTAATAGAATCTGATAAACCTGACAATGAAATATCATCATCAAGATCAATCATTGGAGGTTTTTTTTGAGCATATGACCTAACAATGAAAATTGATAGTATAAATAATAGAAAATAATCCTTCATATTTAGCTAATATCGTTACAAAATTAATTACATTCCAATATATCTAGATTAATTAACAAAACTTTTTGATGTTAGAGGTACAATATTCAGACTATGATTTTGAATGTGGAACTGATGAAGCTGGTAGAGGATCTTTAGCAGGTCCAGTAACTGCTGCTGCTGTTATTTTAAACAAAAATTTTAAAAGCAAACTAATAAAAGACTCCAAAAAATTGTCCAAAAATCAGAGAAAAGAAGCAAAAAGATTAATATTAAAAAATTGTATTGCATATGCAATATTTAGTGTAAGAAATAAAAAAATAGATGAAATAAATATTCTTAATGCTTCAATATTAGCTATGCAAAAGTCAATAAATAAATTAAATCATAAAGTTGATTTTATTGCTGTAGATGGCAATAGATTTAAACCCTTTAATAATATTAAATTTAAAACAATAATCAAAGGAGATCAGAAATATTTAAATATAGCAGCTGCCTCTATACTTGCAAAAACATATAGAGATAATTATATGGAAAAAATACACAAAGAATATCCTGAATATAATTGGAAGAAAAACAAGGGTTACCCAACTAAAGAACATAAACTAGCAATTAAAAAATATGGTATAACAAAATATCATAGAAAATCTTTTAAGCTATTTGATGAACAATTAAAAATCAATTTTTAATTTTATAATGTGATTATATCAAAAATGAGATTAAATCCATTATATCTAATTATAGTTTTTTTTATACACAGCTGTAATTTTATAGATAAAAGTCCATCCTCTATTAATAATTTCATCCCTAAAGATGCTTCAATAATCATAAGAATACATAATCCCAATAAATTTAAGAGTGATGTTTTAAATAATTCTCTAGCATTAAATGCCTTCAATAATGAGCATAATTACAATTTCAAAAAACAAATAAAAATAATTGAAAGTTTACCCGAAAATAATCCCATTTTAATATGCCTTTCAGGAGATAAAAAAAATAATAGTTTTACAATTATTACCCGACAAAATAAAACTGATATAGAAATTAGTAATGATACTATTTATAAAAAGATTATTGATAGTATTTACATTATTTCAAATTCAGCAGATAAAATTGAAAAATCAGCATTAGATAAAAGCAGAGTATATGAAAAATATAAAAATTTAAGTTCTGAAGATGCTACATTTTCAGTCTTTGCTGAAAGTACATTTTCTAACAATTTTTTTAGATCAATTTTTGGACAAGACTTTAATAATATTAATAATGATTTATTTCTTAAAGCAAATTTATTTAATGATAAAATTCTAATTAATGGAATATCTGTAATAAATGATTCAGTAACTCTATCAAAAAATATATTAAAATATTCCAAGGCAAAAGAAAATAAAATAATTTCTGCAATTCCTAATAATTTCAATAATTTCTATTCAATGCGATTTGATGATTTTCAAATGTTTAGCAATAACAATGTAAATATTGACAAAGATTCAATGAATATTGATAGAAAAATATTTGACGAAATAGTTGAGATAGCTATAGGTGAAATTGAAGAAAATAAGATAGTTATATTAAGATCAAATGATATTAAAAAAACTCTTATAAAGACTAAGAATTATAAATCTTATAATAATTATAAAGGCAAAGAAATTCTAGAAATTCCAGAAACAGAGAAAATAGATAGCATAACCAATCCATTACTAAGAGAGATTAATCTTGAAAAATTGGTAATTATAGATGACTTTTTGTTCATTTCAAATTCACTAAAATCACTTAAATCAGTAATTGAAAATTATCTTTTAAAAAACACATATCAATACAGTGAAAATTATAAGAATTCAGAATCATTTATGTCCAAAGAATCCTCATTTGATATAAATTCAAAGAATGGGTCATTAATTAATTTTTCCAAATTAATTGGAATAAAGCCTATAAAAAACAAATTTAATAATGTTAAGTTTCAAATTGTAAATGAAGATAAAATTTTACACATAAATGGTGTAATAGATGGTTATAATAATGAAAGCATAAATAAAAAAATTAGTAAAATTTTTAGCACAAAAATTAAAGGAAAAATTGCTATGAATCCTCATTTTGTTACAAATCATACAACAAAAGCTAAAGAGATTGTAGTTCAAGACAGCGATAACTATTTATACTTGATTTCAAATCAAGGAAAAGTGATTTGGAAAAAGAAATTGATTGGGAAAATTCTAGGGAAAATAAAACAAGTTGACATATATAAAAATGGAAGGCTACAATTAATTTTTGTTACAAATAAAAGGCTATATGTACTAGATAGAAACGGTAAAGAAGTTAGTCCTTTTCCCAAGGTTTTTAGAGACGAAATCACACAACCTTTATCAGTTTTTGATTATGATAATAATAAAAACTATAGATTTCTTGTTACACAAAAAAATGAGTTATTAATGTATAATAGTAAAGGCAAAATTGTTAAAGGTTTTAAATATGAAAAATCCAATGATATAATTTATTCGCCAAAGCATTATAGAATAAAAAGTAAAGACATAATAGTTGTAAGGACTGAAAAAGGCTTAAAAATTCTAAATAGAAGAGGAAAGATTAGAATAAAAATTAAGGAAAATATTAAGTTTTCTAATAGTGATATTTATAGATTAAATAATTATTTGATATGCACATCTGAAAAAGGAAATTTAGTTCAAATAGATATGAATGGCTCAGTTTCAACCAGAAAATTGAACTTATCTAATAACCACAAGATAAATTCTAAATATAATTTAGTTTTAATTATAGATGGAAATAAATTAACTAGCCTAAATAAATCAATAGATCTTCCATTTGGAAATTATTCAGATCCACTAATTTTCAGCTATAACAAAAAAAAGAAATTCTCAATATTTGATAATCAATCTAAAAAAATATATTTATTTGATGATAAGCTAAATTTATTTGATAGTTTTCCATTATACTCTATTTCAAATATAGATTTGAATAATATCGATAAAGACCAAAATTTAGAGCTAATACTAGCAGAAGATGAAAGCTCAATTAGACTTTATGAGATAAATAATTAATGGATTATTGTTGCATCAAATAATTCTCTGAAGTTCATTAAAATCTTCTTTTTAACCTTATCAATATCAACCTTTTCAATACCAAGCTCAACATTTAATGAAGTAACAGAATTATTCTCAATACCACATGGAATAATATTATCAAAATATTTCAAATCTACATTTACATTTAAAGCAAATCCATGCATTGTTACCCATCTACTAGCACGTACACCCATTGCACATATCTTTCTAGGAAATGGAGTATCACAATCTAACCAGACTCCTGTCTTTCCTGGATTTCTTTCTCCCTTTACACCAAAATCGTTAAGAGTTAAAATTATTACTTCCTCTAAAAATCTTAAATATTTATGAATGTCTGTAAAGAAATTATCTAAATCTAAAATTGGGTAACCTACTATTTGTCCTGGACCATGATAAGTAATATCACCTCCCCTATTTATTTTATAAAATTTAGTATCGTTCTTTTTTAACTCATTATGATCAATTAATAAATTTGATATATCTCCACTTTTCCCTAAAGTATAAACATGTGGGTGTTCTACAAAAATTAAATAATTTTTTGTAGAATCATTAGAGCCCTCATTCCTGTTCTTTATTTTTACTTCTACTATCTTACTTAAAAGTTCTTCTTGATAGTCCCAAGCTTCTTTATACTCTATTAATCCTAAATCTTTTATTTCAACTTCTTTATTCATTAATGATATTGATACTTAGGGTTATTTAAAATAACTAGAGCAGCTATGACTCCCGGAACCCATCCACAAAGCCATAATAAAAATACAATTATAATTGATCCACAACCCTTATCAAAAACAGCTAATGGTGGACATAAAATAGATAAAAGTACTCTTATTAAACTCATATATATTTTGAATTATAAAGATAATTAATCTAATTTATAATTTATTTTTAAGCTTAATTTTTTATAACAATTAATATTGATATCCTAATCATTTAAAACTATATTTGCTTATAGATAATATAATATCTTCATGAGCAATTTATCTGAACAAGAAATAGTTAGAAGAGAAAAACTTAATAAGTTAATTGAGCTAGGTATTAACCCATATCCAGCTGAGCTATTTCCAATAACAAATAACAGCCAAGAGATTAAAGAAAATTTTAAAGAAGATAAGAAAGTTGTTATTGCAGGTAGAATTATGTCAAGACGTATTCAAGGAAATGCAAGTTTTGCAGAAATTCAAGATAATTTTGGAAGAATTCAATTGTACCTAAATCGTGATGAAATATGTACTGGAGAAGATAAAACATTATATAATGAAGTTTATAAAAAACTTCTAGATATTGGAGATATTATTGGAGTCGAAGGTAAATTGTTCAAAACTAAGGTTGGTGAAAAAACGGTTCTAGTAAAAAATATTACCATCTTAAATAAATCCATAAGACCATTACCCCTTCCAAAAAAAGATGCTGAAGGCAACGTATATGACGAATTTACTGATCCTGAACAAAGGTATAGACAACGTTATGTTGATTTAATTGTTAATCCAGGTATTAAAGAGACCTTCATTAAAAGAACTAAAATTACCAATAGTATTAGAAGTTTCTTAAACAAGAAAGGATATCTAGAAGTGGAAACTCCAATTTTGCAACCAATTCCTGGAGGAGCAGCAGCAAGACCGTTTTTAACACACCATAATGCTCTTAACATACCACTATATCTTAGAATTGCTAATGAGCTTTACTTAAAAAGACTAATAGTAGGTGGTTTTGATGGTGTGTATGAGTTTGCTAAAGATTTCAGAAATGAGGGAATGGATAGAGCTCATAACCCGGAATTTACAATGTTAGAATTTTATGTAGCATACAAAGACTATTTCTGGATGATGAAAACTACAGAACAACTACTTGAAAAGGTTGCTTTAGGTTCTAATGGGAATACAAAAATTAAGTTTGGCAAAAAGAATATTGAATTTAAGGCCCCTTATCCTAGAATTCCTATCCTGGAGGCAATAAAAACATATACTGGAGTAGATGTTTCTAATATGGAGGAAGATGAATTAAGAAAGAGTGCAAAAAAAATGGGAATAGAAGTAGATAAAACTATGGGTAAAGGCAAATTAGTAGACGCCATTTTTGGTACGAAATGTGAACATGAATTTGTCCAACCAACATTCATAATCGATTATCCAAAAGAAATGAGTCCATTAACAAAAGAACATAGATCAAATCCAAAACTCACAGAAAGATTTGAATTAATTATAGATGGTAAAGAAATTGCAAATGGCTATAGTGAATTAAATGATCCTATTGACCAAAAAAATAGATTTGAAGATCAACTAAAGCTTTCAAAAAAAGGAGATCTTGAAGCAACTGAATTTATTGATTATGATTTCTTGCGTGCTCTTGAATATGGAATGCCTCCTACATCTGGTATTGGTATAGGCATTGATAGACTAGTAATGCTTATGACAAATAAGAGTTCTATCCAAGAAGTATTATTCTTTCCACAAATGAAGCCTGAAAGAAAAAAAGTTGAATTAAATGAAAATGAAGAAATCGTATATAATCTATTATCAGATGTGAAAGTTATCCTCTCAGAAATAAAAGAGAAATCTGCATTGAGTAATAAAGCTTGGGATAAATCAACAAAAAGCTTAAGAAAATTAGGATTAATTTCCGTTGAACAAAAAGATGATAATATATATATTTCAAGATTAAAATAAAGCAAATGAATAAAATACACTTACTGTTAATACTAATTTTGCTTTCCTTTTCATGCCATGATGAAAATCCAATTATTAAATTTCAAAAAGAATTGATAAGCAATGAAATTACGGGTAGTAATATAGCTGCAGTATTTCAAGATGATTCATTAGTTTACAAACATGTTATAAATTCAGGTAAAATGGGTGATATGGATATAACAGATGAGACCATATTTCCAATCTGGTCCATGTCTAAACCAATAACAACTGTTGCAATGATGATTTTAAAAGAGCAAGGATTGGTTGATTTTCAGGATCCTGTTCATAAGTATATACCTTCATTTGAAAATTTAAAGTGTAAAGGACCTCAAGGAGTTTATCCTTGCAACAATACGATGAGAGTTGTTGATCTACTAACCCATAGATCTGGTTATACCTACTACAATGAAGATGGAGAATATAAATTTTTAAATGGACAGCTTTCTGGTATGGCAAAATATTCAAGTAGTTACAGATTTAATAATTTGGATGATTTTGCAGTGGCTGTTTCAAATCAACCATTAGAATTTGAGCCAGGATCTATGTATATCTATGGTATTAATCAGGCAATTCTAGGTAAAGTAATTGAATCTGCTACTGGAGTTTCATTTTATGAATATTTGAAGAAAAATATTTTTGATAAGCTAGGTATGCATAACACTAAATTTTATCTAACTAGAGAGGAGAGATTGAAAGTACAACCATTATTTGTAAATTTTGTTGCAAACACACCTCCATGGAACCCCACTGAGCTTAACCTAAAGGGATTCACAAGGCTTTTAGATGAAATGTCATACGACAAGGATAATAGAGCTCATTTTGGTGGAGAAGGTTTAGTCTCTACTTTTCCAGACTATATGAAATTTTGTAATATGTTGGTAAATGATGGAATCTATAATGGTGAGCGAGTTCTTTCAGAAGAAAGTATTGACATTATGACTTCAAAATATACTGAAGGATATCCTAATAAAAATGAACCATTTTTATTTCCTGATCAAATAGGAACTTATCTTGGATTTACATTTTTTGTAATAGAAGATTCTGAAATTGAAGGAACAAATTCATCGATAGGAACATATGGATGGTCAGGATATCATAATACTCACTTTTGGATAAATCCAGAAAAGAAACGCTATGGCCTTTTTATGTCAAGATCGCGTGAATTTAATTTTGATATAGGGAAGGACTTTAGAATAGCTGTTAATTCAGTATATTAAAAAATTAGAAATATTAAAATTGATAAAATAAATACTATATTTAAAAAAAATACTCCACAATGAAAAAATTTTATGAATTTATTGACTTCAAACAATTGTTACTAATTATGGCTATTTCATTAGTATCTCTCTCAAATTTTGCTCAATCTCAACAATATTCTTCAATTGAAGAAGTAAAAAAATTAAACTATGAGCTTTTTGAAGAAATCGGATTTGATGAAAATCAAATGAATCATGTATGTAGAGCAATATATTCTACGCAAAAAAGAGCTAGTTACTTAGCTGAAAATGGAGTCTCTCCAAATAAAGAAAAATTAGATCAGCAGTTTAAATCCTTAATGCTAAGAGTTCTCTCTGAAGAAGATTTCAAGAAATTTGAATCTATTAGGCATAAACTGAAATAGATTTTTCTCATTCAATTATAATTGGTAAAAATTGATTTACACGGATTAAAGTACGCTCAAGTTGAGGAAATACTTGCCAATAGGATAATCACTCAATATAATCTAGGCAATAAGGATATTGAGATAATTACTGGAAATAGTGAAAGAATGAAAATACTTGTAAAAAAAATCTGTGAAGAATATGATTTTAGAGTAGATCAATCATGGAATCAAAATACAGGTTCACTTATAATAAGTAGCAAAAAAATTTAGTTGTTGATTTTAGCTTATTAACATATAATTGTTGATTTTAATTCAGGTATGTGTCTTTATTACATTAAATTTTAAGGTAAATTTGTAGGATTTTATTTATTAAAATTCAATAGTTATTCAAGGCCATCAACACAATATTGGTACAGGCATGTATCAACCTAATCCTCACTGGTCCACTATTTTGATATTTTCCTAAAATTTGTTGATGCCTTGAATTCTATTTGTTGCCAACAACAATTTCTTGACCTACTCTTATCCCCTCTGAATTTAACTCGTTATATTTGATTAGATCATCAATAGAAATATTGAATTTTTTTGAAATAGAATAAAGTGTATCTCCCTTTCTAACAGTATAAAATTTTTGTTTAGGCCTTTTCTTTTTTAACACAATATCATCATAACGGTACAACTTATATCTTTCAATTAGATCAATTAATTTTTGAGAATATTTTTTGTCCGTTGCATACCCAGCTTTTTTTAGTCCTTTTGCCCAAGACTTGTAGTCATCCTTCTTTAATTTAAAAAGTGATGCATACCTATCTCTAGAAACTAAAAATATAGAATGATCCCTGAAAGAAAATTCTGGTGAAGAATATTTTCTAAAACATTCCTGTTTTTTATCATCATCATGATAAATTTTTTGTCCGTTCCAATCATGACATTTAATTCCAAAATGATTATTTGCATTAACAGCCAATGTCCCCATACCAGATCCGGATTCTAAGATTCCCTGAGCAAGAGTAATGCTTGCAGGAATTTTGTACTGTCTCATTTCATCCATTGCTATATTATTATAATATTCAATATAGTCTTCAGTAGTCCTTATCACCGGGATAATAGGCCTCTCAATCTGTTTGGGTTTTTTCTTTTTTGGTTTCTTTTTTCTTGAAGTAATTTCCTTTCTATCATCTTCATAATTATAAATAGTTCTTTTTGAACCACAACTCTGTAAAAAGTAGACACACAATATAAATACTAAATACTTTTTCATTTCAATCATTCAAAGATAATTCAAATTAAATTGAATTTACTTTATCTTTGCCTAGCTAGTTATCATACGTATGTATGGATGAAAAGGATTATTACATAACAGAAGAAGGATATAAATGCTATACTGAAAAATATCATTTAAAAAGAGGGTATTGCTGTGAGAGCAGTTGTAGGCATTGTCCATATGATTATAATCCATACACTAATTAAGATAAATTATGACCTTTAAAGATCAAATTAGGAAAGGCATTCCAAATAAGCTTCCAGCTAAAAAAAAATATGATTTAACAATAAATCATGCTCCCATTCGAGAAAATGTCTTGAATAAAGGTGAAAAAAAATTAGCACTTAGAAATTCTCTTAGATATTTCAATAAAAAACACCATAGTTTATTAATTAAAGAGTTTAACGAAGAATTAAATAAGTATGGCAGGATATATATGTACAGATATAGGCCTGAATATAAAATGTATGCTAGACCAATTAATAAATATCCTTATAAGTCAAAGAAGGCTGCAGCAATTATGTTAATGATTCAAAATAATTTAGATGAAAATGTAGCTCAACATCCACATGAATTAATTACATATGGTGGAAATGGCTCAGTATTTCAAAATTGGGCTCAATATCTAATTTGTATGAAATATTTGTCTGAAATAACAGACAAACAAACCCTTGTAATCAACTCTGGACATCCATTAGGATTATTTCCGTCAAATAAAAATGCTCCTAGAGTGGTAGTGTCAAATGGAATGGTAATTCCAAATTATTCAAAGAAGATAGATTTTGAAAAATTTAATGCACTAGGTGTTACTCAATATGGTCAAATGACCGCAGGGAGTTATATGTATATAGGACCTCAAGGAATTGTACATGGGACAACAATAACAGTGCTAAATGCATTTAGAAAAATAGGGAAAAATCCTAAAGGTAAAGTCTTTTTAACCTCTGGTCTTGGAGGAATGAGCGGGGCTCAACCCAAAGCCGGGAATATATCAAAGTGCATTACAGTGTGCGCAGAAGTAAATATAAAAGCTATTCAATCTAGATCTTCACAAGGTTGGGTAGATGAAGTAATTGATAATCTGGATTCACTAGTAGAAAGAGTTAAAGATGCAATAAACAATAAAGAAGTAGTATCAATAGCATATCATGGAAATGTTGTAGACGTATGGAGAGAATTTTATAATAAAAAAGTTCATATTGACATTGGAAGCGATCAAACATCATTACATAATCCTTGGTCAGGAGGATATTATCCTGCCGGATTGAGCTTTGAAAAAGCAAATGAAATGATTTATCAAAATCCTAAACTTTTCAAGAAAAAAGTTAAGGAAAGTTTAGTTGAGCAAGCCAAACTAATTAATAAACATGCTAATAGAGGAACATATTTCTTTGATTACGGAAACGCCTTTCTTTTGGAAGCATCTAAGGCAAATGCAGATGTAATGAGCAAAGATGGAGTTAATTTTAAATTTCCGAGCTATGTTCAAGATATTATGGGTCCTATGTGTTTTGATTATGGATTTGGTCCATTTAGATGGGTTTGCTGTAGTGGAAAATCCGAAGACCTAGATAAAACTGATAAAATTGCTTGTAAAGTACTTGAAAAAATAATGAAAGGGTCTCCCAATCAAATTAAACTACAATTAAAAGACAATATTAACTGGATAAAGCAAGCTAAAGAAAATGCTTTAGTAGTTGGATCAAAAGCAAGAATATTATATGCAAATTCTGAAGGAAGAATAGAAATTGCTAAAGAATTTAATAAAGCCATAAAAAATAAGATCATTAGTGGCCCTATAGTACTAGGTAGAGATCACCATGATGTATCAGGGACAGATTCTCCTTTTAGAGAAACATCTAACATATATGATGGGTCAAAGTATACTGCTGATATGGCAATTCAAAATGTAATAGGAGATAGTTTTAGGGGAGCAACATGGGTGAGTATACATAATGGTGGTGGTGTAGGATGGGGAGAAGTTATTAATGGGGGTTTTGGTATGGTTCTTGATGGTTCTAAAGAAAGTGAAGACAATTTAAGGTCTATGTTATTTTGGGATGTAAATAACGGTATATCTAGAAGGAGTTGGGCTAGAAATAAAGGATCAATTTTTGAAATCAAGAGAGCAATGAAAAAAGAACCACTTCTTAAAGTAACGATTCCAAATATGGTTGATGAAAAATTAATTGAAAAATATAAATAAAAATGAAGACTATAATTAAGATTGCATTATTATCCACAATACTGCTCCTATCCTCGTGTAATACTATTAGAGTTAGTTCAGACTTTAACGATAAAATTAATTTCAATGATTATAGAACATATGCTTTTTCTAAAAAGGGTGTAGATGAAGCCGAAATAAATGACATTGACAAGAAAAGAATTCTTAATGCAATTGATGTTGAATTATCAAGTAAAGGGCTTAGAAAAAGCTCAATTGAACCAGACCTTATGGTAAACTTTTTCACTGAATCTAACAAGAAAATAAATTATTATCCAAACTATAATTATTATGGTTATGGTTCACCTATTGCACCATGGTACAATACATATTATTATCATAATTATTCTGAAGGAGTATTATTTATTGACCTGATTGATTATAAAAAAAATGAACTAATATGGCAAGGTATCGGGAAAGGTTATATTCCTAGTAAGAGAGCAAAGAAAGAAGAACAAATAAAACTCTTTGTAAATAAAATATTAATTCAATATCCACCGCAATATTAATTTTTTACATCCAGAACATCTCTTAAAGAGTTTCCAAGTAACATAAAAGCCATAACAAGCATCATAATGCATATGCCAGGTATTATTGCCAAAAATGGTTCTCCTAGGATAATATAGTTATAATGATCCTTAATCATTGAACCCCAGCTTGACATAGGGGGTTGTGCCCCAAGACCAAGAAAACTAAGACCACTTTCAATTAAAATTGATGCTGCAAAATTAGCAGCAGATATAATAATTAAAGGAGAAGTTATATTTGGCAAAATATGTTTTGTAATAATTCTAAAGTCACTAAAACCAAGAACATGGGCTGCAGTTATGAATTCCCTTTGCTTTAATGATATTACTTGACCTCTTACAACTCTTGCTACCTCTACCCACATAGTTAAACCAACTGCAATAAAAACTTGCCAAAATCCTTTACCCAATGCTAAAGTAATAGCAATAACTAATAAAAGGGTAGGAATTGACCATGTCACATTAATCAGCCACATGATTATTTGGTCAACAAATCCAGAATAATATCCTGAAAGACATCCCATAATTAATCCAATAATTAAAGATATAAATACAGCTACAAAACCTATTGAAAATGATATTCTAGCTCCTATTATAATCCTACTCAAAACATCTCTTCCAAATTTATCAGTTCCAAGATAAAATTTCTTATTAACCACATCAGATCCATCAATTAATTGCAAATTCAGAGTTTTATTATCAAATTGGTTGAATTCTTGATAGTATATTGTGTCATTACTAATTTTATAATTAATGATTGGAATTTCTATATCAGGATTATTATCTCCATATAATAATTTATTTATAAATGTTTGGGGCTCTATATCATTAGGAATTACTAACATGTCAACCTCAAATCCTGGAGCTTTCGAATGAATTGACAAATGCATTTGATTTGCATTTTTTGAATTATCAGGTGCAATAGCATATGCAAAAAAAGCAATTAATCCAACCAATAAAATAAACACTAAACTAATTATCCCAGATAAATTTTTTTTAATATTAAAAAAGGGATTTTTCAAAATTTTCTAATTAAGTAGAATAGATTATCTCTCAACATAGGAGAGTCTTAAATCATCTAATACATTTAAAGACTCATTTACATAAATATCTTTAGATAAATTTTTATGCCATCTCTTTCTTTTTTCTCCAAGACTTGAATCCTTAGCAATTAAATCAATTTCATATGGAAGTGATTTAAATATTAAGTCAGAAGAATAATCAGATAACTTCTTATACTTCTTTACTTTTTCCTCATTTAACAATAAATCCTTCTTAAATTTACTATAATTCAAAGTATAAATATCCCTATCTCGCATTGATTTAATCCATTTGGCATTCTCATCAATTAAGCTAATAAATTCACTTGAATTCATTCTATTTTTACTCGCTTGTATGCTCTTATTATAGTCAAAGAAAGTTTTCCAAGGATCATAGGAAACCGGATCAATCTTATCCCATTCCAGTGGATTTTCTTGATCCTTTTCACCAAAATCAACATAAGTGTATTTATCTGGTACTACAATATCACTCTTAACTCCTTCTAATTGAGTTGATCCTCCATTAATTCTATAATATTTTTGAGTTGTAAATTTTAATGCCCCTAAATCACCATTTGTATTACTTCTAACCATTTTGTTTAAGTCAAGGACATTTTGTACAGTTCCTTTTCCATATGTTTGCTTACTTCCAATTATAATAGCCCTTTTATAATCTTGCATTGCAGCAGCTAATATCTCTGAAGCAGATGCAGAAAATTCATTAACAAGAATTACTAAAGGCCCTTCCCAAATTATCGATCTGTCCTTATCTCTTAAAATTTGACTTTCCTTATCCATTGATCTTACTTGAACAATTGGTCCTTCTTGAATAAATAAACCAGCCATTTCTACAACTGTTTTTAATGAACCTCCCCCATTATTTCTTAAGTCCAATACAAGACCTTTAATACCTATGTTTTTTAATCTAATTATTTCCTTTTTTACATCTCTAGCGGCATCACGACTAGTTGAATTATCAAAATCAATATAGAATTTTGGTAAATTTATAAACCCATATAAATTTTCGTTCTTACTTACAATTGAAGATCTAAGATATGTTTCTTCTAATAGAACAATATCTCTTTCTATTTTTAAATCCAAAACTTCACCATCAACCTTTTTTATAGTTAATATTACATTAGTTCCCTTGGGACCCTTAATCAATTTGACAGCATCACTAATTGGCATCCCTAAAATACTAGTAGACTCAGATTCATCTTGATCATCTTGACGAACCTTTAAAATAATATCACCAACCTCTAATAGATTTTGTCTCCATGCTGGACCACCAGAAATTATTTCTACCACCTCAATTTTATCAAACTTTTTTGATAATCTAGCTCCTATACCTGCATAATTTCCAGACATATCAACATCAAATCTATCCTTAGCATCAGGACTATAGTAGATCGTATGAGGATCATACTGCTCTACAAAAGAATTTATATAAAAACTAAACCAATCTGATCTAGTAATATCTTCATAAAAATCATACATCTCGTTTAAAGTCCTTAGTGTTGATTCTCTTGCTTCTAATTCAATTTCTATATTTGACTTTATTTTATAAGATGGGTTGTCTTCTAATTCCTTTTCCTGCTCGTCCAATAATTCATTATACGTTTCAATTGATGAAAATTTTAATTGTTTTCTCCATCTATCTTTCATTTCGCTTTCATTTTTGACATAATCTAATGATTCAAAATCAGCATTAAAATCTTCATCTATTTGGTAATCAAATGGGTTATTTAATATTTCTTTATAAATAAGTTTTGATTCATTAAATCTTTTTTGTCCCCTATTATATGTTAAATCAAAAAAGTCTATTTCTGCATTAATAAATTTATCATCAAGTTGATCTTCATATTTTTTAAATTCCTCAATGTCTGATTCATAAAAATATCTCTTATAAGGGTCAATTATATTTAAGTATTCATTAAATACTTTTCTGGAAAAATCGTCATTAATTTCTTTTTCAACAAAGTGTCCTTGATCTAAAACATAAGTAATAAGCTGTAAAAGCAACTTATCCTTATCTGTTTGATCAAAATTACTTGAGATAAAGCTACAAGAAGCTAGCCCCAAAATAAAAGTTAATGATATTACAATAATATTTTTCTTCATACTAATGATGTTTCGAAAATAAATAAAAAACCATCATTTTCTTCTATTCTATATATAATTTTTTGTTAAACATTACAATTATTTATTTACTTACTTTTGTAAGAAGTATATTAGATAATAATGAAAAAAAGACCCCTTATACTATTAACCAATGATGATGGAATCACAGCTCCTGGATTAAGAACATTAATCAAAGTTATGAATAGAATTGGTGAAGTTGTAGTAGTTGCTCCAGATAGTCCGCAAAGTGGAATGGG
>CAZXST010000012.1:0-10524 GCA_964643205.1 uncultured Flavobacteriaceae bacterium
TCTCTTTGACCGGTTAACCACTCCAGTTGATCTACTGATGTCGTAGAACTTTCCTGTCCAAATCCAAGAAATGGGATAGTAAGTAGTAGTATGTATAATAATTTTTTGATTCTATAAAATTAACATAATTTTTTTATTTTTTTAACAAAATATATCTGTAGATAGCATTATCTTCGTGGTGGATTTTCAAATTAGATTCGTGATAAAAAATTTATATTCTTTTTTAATTATTGCATTGTTAAATGTTTTTATCTCCTTTTCACAAAATCAAGGAAGTATTAGTGGGGAAATATATGATAGTAAAAGTCAGTTGCCACTATTAGGAGCAAATATTGTTCTTGACAATACATCAATTGGTGCAATAAGTGATGAAAATGGATTTTTTATAATAGATAATATTCCAACAACATCATACAATATTACCATAAGCTATATTGGCTACCAATCTCAAAAAGTCTATAATGTTATTATAAAAAGTAAGGGGAATCCTACTCTAAAAATATTTCTTAATGAATCTAGTGAAGCACTTGATGAGGTTGTTATAACAGAGAGTCCATTTAAGAAAACTATGGAATCACCACTTTCAATAAATACTTTTTCTGCAGTGGAGATTGAAAGCTATCCAGGGGCAAATAATGATATAACCAAGGTTGTTCAAAGCATGCCTGGACTATCTCCTTCTGTTGGAGGGTTTAGAAATGATATTATTATTAGAGGAGGTGCTCCAAATGAAACTGTGTATTATTTAGATGGTATTGAAATTCCAAACATAAACCACTTTAGCACTCAAGGAAGTGCAGGAGGTCCAAGAGGAATGATAAACATAGCATTTATTCAGGAGGTTACGCTTTCAACTTCTGCTTTTGGAGTTGAATACGATAATCCACTTAGTGGAGTTCTATCATTTGATCAAAAAGATGGAAATCCCAATCAATTTGCAGGAAATTTTAGAACAGGTATTACTGAATCTGGGATAACTTTTGAAGGTCCAGTTTTTAATAAATCAGAAGAAGAGGTGAATACTACAATGATCTTTTCATTAAGAAAAAGTTACCTTCAGTTCTTGTTTAAATTTATTGGTGTTCCAATCAGACCAGACTACTGGGACTATCAATGGAAAATTCATCATAAAATCGATAAATACAATTCAATAAATTTTATTGGAGTTGGGTCCATTGATAATTTCTCCGTGGAAGCTCCTGATGATTTTGATGCGGAACAACAAGCTAGTCTTGAGCAAGTCCCTATTATTAAACAGAATACTACAACAGCAGGAATTTCATGGAAAAGAAAATACAAAAATCAAAAAGGACAATTAATTACTGCATTTAGCACAAATAAATTAAAAAATAATTTTTCTCGGTACGCTGATAATTTAAATGAATCCGGATTATTATTTGCAAATGATTCTCATGAATGGGAAACCAAGCTTAGAGTTAAATCTGTAAATTACTATAAGGACTGGAAACTTAAATGGGGAGGGAATTTTCAATTTTCAGACTACCTTAATAATACGCAGAATTTATATACAGGCATAGATTATAATACAGAGATAGAATTTTATAAGTATGGATTTTTTGCTAATGGTTCAAGAAGCTTTTTAAATAACAGACTTGATTTTTCTATTGGCTTTAGAATGGATGAAGATACCTTCTCAACAGGATCAAGCCTTTTAGATAATTTTTCTCCAAGAGCTTCTTTGTCTTATGCTATTAGTGAAGACAGAAAATGGAGATGGAATTTATCAATTGGGAAATATTATAAAATACCTACCTATACTATGCTTGGATATCAAAATAATGATGGAGAATTTCTAAATAAGAATAATAAATACACTGAAAGCAAACATTATGTTACTGGCATAGATTATAATATGACTAATTCCTCTAAAATTTCAATTGAAGCTTTTCTAAAAAAATATGATAATTTCCCTGTATCAGTTATAGATCAGGTTTCATTAGCCAACAAAGGTGGAGGGTTTGAAGTATTAGGAAATGAAGAGGTAAATGCAGTAGGAAAGGGTAAAACTTATGGGATAGAGGCATTGTTTCAACAAAAATTAACTAATAATTTTTATGGTATTTTTTCCTATACATATTTTTATAGCAAATTTTCAGGATTTACCTCTGAATACTTGCCCTCAGTATGGGATAGCAGGCATCTAGTTTCATTTAGTAATGGCTACAAATTAAATAATAACTGGGAAATAAGCTCAAGGCTTAGATATGCAGGAAAAACTCCATATGCGCCTTTTGATCTAGATGCCAGTTTAATCAATTATCCAGAAATGGTGCTAGATTACTCAAGGTTAGGTGAAGAGAAATTAGATAAATTTAGCCAATTAGACATTAGAGTAGATAAAAAGTGGAATAAAGAGAATATTTCGATAAGCTTTTATTTTGAAATAATGAATATTCTTTCTCAGGAAATTTCTGTTCCTCCAGAGTATGGTTTAGACAGGGATTCTGAAGGAAATGTTATTACTCCGATTAGCCTAGTGAAGGTAAATACTAATAGGTTTACACCAATTCCAACATTTGGATTTTCATTAGATTTTTAACAAAACCATGTCCGTTATAATACTATTTAAACAATATGTTAAACTATCTCATATTTGTAGATAACATATTATATGATTATATTGTATCATTAAAAATTAAACTAATAACTAAATTATGAGAACAATTCTTAAAATTTTTATGATGTTGTTTTGTGTATTTTCTTATGCACAAACCACTGTAACTGGTAGTGTTACTGACAAGAATAGCCAGCCTCTCTCGGGAGCAACGGTTGTAATAGTTGGTACTTCTACAGGTGTAGTTGCAGATTTCGATGGAAATTATTCTATCACTTCAGACATGGATACTCCTTTTACTCTAGAAGCTAGTAGTGTTGGATTTAAAGCTATGTCAGCAGAAGTAAGTTCTTCATCGACAGTTAACTTCACTCTTGAAGACAATACTGCGCTTGATGAAGTTGTAGTTTCTGCATCAAGAACACCTCAAAGAATTTTTGAATCTCCGGTTACTATTGAGAGATTCGGAATAAAAGACATAGCAACTAATGCTTCTGCAGATTTTTATGATGGATTGGAAAATTTAAAAGGTGTAGATATAAATGTTAACAGTTTAACATTTAAAGCAATTAACACAAGAGGATTCGCAACTTTTGCAAATACAAGATTTGTGCAATTAGTTGATGGAATGGACAATTCTGCTCCTGCACTTAATTTCCCGCTTGGTAACTTACTGGGTATGACGGAAACTGATGTATTGAGCGTTGAACTTATTCCTGGATCTTCATCTGCACTTTATGGTGCAAATGCATTTAACGGGATACTACTTATGGAAAGTAAAAGCCCTTTTGATCATCAAGGTATTAGTGGTCAATACAAACATGGTATAACTTCTCAAGATGCTGCTGGAGATAATGAATTTAGAGATGTTCAGATAAGATGGGGTCATAAATTTAGTGACAAATTAGCTATGAAAGTTAATTTCGCTTATTTACGTGGAACGGATTGGATAGCTGATAGTGAGGTTGATAAATTAGGAAGAGTTGATGAGAATGGAGTAGGACTAACTAGAGCTGCTCACAATCATGATGGAATTAACATTTATGGAGATGAGGTTGCTACTAATATTAATGGTGTTGCACAAGCAATGGAAGGATTAGGTTTACTTCCAGCAGGAGCCTCTGCTTTAGTTCCTAATACAGTTGTAAGTAGAACTGGATATAGAGAAGTAGATTTAACAGATCACGTAGCAAGAAGTAAAAAAGCTGATTGGGGTCTATATTGGAGACCAAATGCTGATGATTTTGAGGTTTCATATGTAGGTAAAATTGGTACTGGTGAAACAGTTTATCAAGGAACAAACAGATATGGAATTGAAAACTTCTTAATGACTCAACATAAACTAGAAGTAAAAGATGACAACTTCAACTTTAAAGGATATATGACTTCAGATTGGGCAGGTGATTCATATGATATGAATTTCACTGCAATTAATATAAACAGGTCATGGAAGGGCGACACTCAATGGTTTGGAGAATATGTAGGAGCAATTGTTTTAGGGCAACTAGGTGGATTAACTATTGATCAGGCACATGCACTAGGAAGAAATACTGCAGACACTGGTCGTTTAATGCCAGGAACTCAGGGATATCTGGATGCATTTGAGACGGTAGTAAATAATCCTGATCTTACAACTGGAGCAAAATTCCAGGATGAATCTAAAGTTTATCACGCTGATTTTAACTATAATTTTGGCCATATGTGGGATTGGGCAGAAGTTCAAGTAGGAGGTTCATATAGAGAGTATTCATTAAATTCTTCTGGAACAATTTTTACTGATTACGATGGCCCAATAAATTATGGAGATTTTGGTGTTTATACGCAGTGGGTAAAAAATATGGCAGATGACAGATTCACAGTAACAGCAGCAGCTAGATATGATAAAGCAGAATTTTCTGATGGAGCGATAACTCCTAGGGTAGCTCTTGCATACACTGCTGGTAAAGATAGAAATCATAACATTAGACTGTCATATCAAACGGGATATAGAAATCCAACTACACAAGATTTATTTATTGGTCTTGATGTTGGAATTGCAAGGTTAATAGGTTCTTCACCTGACAATCCGGCAAGATATGTTAGAGATTATCCAGTAAGTGTTGCGGGTCAAGCCCTTGGGGCTCCTGCAGTAGTTACTTTAACAGGTGAAGCTGCATTTAATAATTCATTTTCTGCTTCATCAGTTCAAGCAATGGCAGCAACAGGTAACCCTGGATTATTAGAGGCTTCTGGAGTTGAACATGTTAAGCCTGAGCAGATGCAATCAATAGAGTTTGGATGGAGAGCAAAATTATCAAACACATTTACAATTGATGCTAATATTTATAGAAATGCCTATCAGGATTTTATAAGTACTGAGGCAGTAATTTCTCCATATTACGGACAAGTTGGGGATAACGGATTGTCAATTTTAGCAATAGCAAATGGTGACTTTGAAACCTATAGTGCTTATACAAATACTGATGCTGAAATAGAATCTTGGGGAGCAACTGTTGGTGTAAGGACTAAGATTTTTAATGGCTATGATCTTTCGGCAAACTATACTAAAAGTGTCCTAGAGTTTGACCAGGAAGCATACCCAGATTTTGCTACTAACTGGAATACTCCAGAAGATAAATGGAAAGTTCAATTTGGGAACACCAATCTTTTTGATAATGTTGGATTTAATGTTGCTTGGAGATGGTTTAGTGACTTTTATTGGGAAGCAACATTCGGAAACGGAGATGTTCCTAGCACTCATGTGATTGATGCGCAGATAAATTTCACTCTTCCAAAGTGGAACTCAGTAATAAAAATAGGTGGTGCTAATATTGGTGGAGATGAATACTTTACCGCATTTGGTTCAGGATTTATTGGTACACAATATTATATCTCTTGGACTGCTAATAACTAATAATTAAATAATAATTAAACTAATAAAAATTATGAAACTTAAATATTTATTTCTCTCATTCGTTTTAATTGCCTTTACAGGTTGTGACGCGGATTTAGATTCACTAGAGGGTATGCCTATATATGTTGATATAGACTCTGGAGATGCAGATTTTGAAAGATTTGTTGCTGTAGGAGCGTCTGTAACAGCTGGATATACCGATAATGCTTTATTTCAACTTGGTCAAATGAACTCATATCCAAACATTATGGCTGGTGTTATGGCCCATGCAGGTGGAGGAAATTTTACTCAACCTTACATGAATGATAATGTTGGAGGATTATTATTGTTTGGAAACCAAATTCAAGGACCAAGATTATTTTTTAATGGTGCTGGTCCAGCTCCAGTTAGTGGGACTCCTACAACTGAGGTTTCAGATGTGATGGCGGGTCCTCATAGTAATTTAGCTGTTCCAGGTGCTCGTGCAATTCATTTTCTTGCTCCTGGATACGGAAGTATGGCAGGGTTGATGGTTGGTCAAGCTAATCCTTATTATGTAAGAATGGCTTCAAGTGATGGTGCTTCGGTAATTGGAGATGCCCTTGCTCAAGCTCCTACATTTGTTTCGCTATTTTCAGGTGGTAATGATGCCTTAGGTTTTGCCACTAGCGGAGGAACAGGTACATTAACAGCTCCTGGAGACTTTGACTTTGCCCTCGGAACGACTATGGCTATGCTAGCTTCATCAGGTGCTGATGGAATTATTGTTAACATTCCTGATGTTACTTCACTCGCATTTTTAAATACAGTGCCATATAATTCAATACCACTCGATGATGCCACAGCTCAAATGCTGAATGGTGGTTTTGCTGCCTACAATGGTGGATTACAAGTCTTTGCAATGATGGGAATGATTAGTGCGGCAGAAGCTGCTGCTAGAACAATTGTTTTTGCTGCAGGTCAAAATGCTGTTACTATAGAGGATAGTGACTTAACTGATTTATCTCTTTTCGGAGTACCTAGCTATAGAATGGCAACTGCTGATGATAAAGTTGTCTTAACAGCCATGACATTCCTAGGAACAACTGTTGGAGGTAATCCAACTCTAATAAATGGGGTAAGCGTTCCACTTGCTGATAATTGGGTTCTTACTGCAAGCGAAGTTGCAGAAGCACAAGCTGCCATTAGTTACTTTAATGGTACAATTCAAGGATTAGCATCACAATACGGATGGGCGCATTGGGATGCACATGCAGTTTTAAATCAAGTTGTTACTCAAGGCTATCCAATGGACGGCTTTGTTATGACAGCTGATTTTGTAATGGGAGGATTATTTTCACTTGATGGAGTTCATCCAACTGCAAGAGGAGCTGCTCTAATAGCCAAGTTAATGCTAGCGGAAATTGATGCTCATTACGGATCCAATCTTTCGGATGTTCATTTAGATATTGGTGATTATCCAACAAATTATCCCGATGGATTATAATCTTTAAAAAAACGTAACTAAAACCTAAAAAAACCTGAATGAAAATTCAGGTTTTTTTTATTCACAAAAGTGAATTTTTTTTATAAAAAAAATTATCTTTGCATGATCAAACTTTTTTAATTTTTTAAACATAAAATCCCAATATGATTTCCGGTAAAATTTCACAAATAGTCGGCCCCGTAATTGATGTTGAATTTGATACAGACAAAGGGCTTCCAAAAATTTATGATTCATTAGAAATTGAAAAATCTGACGGTACAACATTAGTGCTTGAAGTCCAATCTCATATTGGAGAAAACATTGTAAGGACCATAGCTATGGACTCCTCGGATGGATTAAGCAGAGGAGCTGTTGCAAAAGCAACTGGCAGCCCAATTAAGATGCCAGTTGGAAAAGAAATAAATGGAAGACTCTTTAATGTTATTGGGGACTCTATTGATGGTATTGGTGATCTGCCTAAAACTGGAGATGATGGTTTGGCTATACATAGAGAAGCGCCAAAATTTGAAGATTTATCAACCTCTACTGAAGTGCTTTTTACAGGAATCAAGGTTATTGATCTAATTGAGCCATATGCAAAAGGAGGTAAAATTGGATTATTTGGAGGAGCGGGTGTTGGAAAAACTGTATTATTGATGGAATTGATTAACAACATTGCAAAAGGTCATGGTGGTCTTTCTGTATTTGCTGGTGTTGGAGAAAGAACGCGTGAGGGAAATGATCTTCTTAGAGAAATGTTAGAATCTGGAATTATTACATACGGAAAAGATTTTATGAAATCAATGGAAGAAGGTGGATGGGATTTAAGTAAAGTTGATAAGAAGGCATTAAAAGAATCAAAAGCAACATTTGTTTTTGGTCAGATGAATGAACCTCCTGGAGCTAGAGCAAGAGTAGCTCTCTCTGGATTAACAGTTGCTGAATATTTCCGTGATGGAGCTGGAGATGGCCAAGGGAAAGATGTGTTATTTTTCGTCGATAATATATTTAGATTCACGCAAGCTGGGTCTGAAGTTTCTGCATTGCTTGGAAGAATGCCCTCGGCAGTTGGGTATCAACCAACATTGGCAACAGAAATGGGTGCAATGCAGGAAAGAATAACCTCTACTAAAAAAGGATCTATTACTTCTGTGCAAGCAGTATATGTCCCTGCAGATGATCTTACAGATCCTGCCCCTGCAACTACATTTGCGCACCTTGATGCAACTACTGTTTTGTCAAGAAAAATTACCGAATTAGGAATTTATCCAGCAGTTGATCCATTGGATTCAACCTCTAGAATTCTAACACCAGAAATTATAGGAGAAGAACATTATAATTGTGCTCAAAGGGTAAAAGAGTTATTACAACGCTATAAGGAACTTCAAGATATTATAGCCATTTTAGGAATGGAAGAACTTTCTGAAGATGATAAAATGGCAGTTGGTAGAGCAAGGAGGGTTCAAAGATTCCTGTCTCAGCCCTTTCATGTAGCAGAGCAATTCACTGGTACTCCTGGAGTATTGGTTGATATTAAAGACACCATCAAAGGTTTTAATATGATAATGGATGGTGAGCTAGATCATCTGCCAGAAGCTGCATTTAATCTAAAAGGGACAATTGAAGAAGCTATAGAGGCTGGTGAAAAAATGTTAGCTGAAGTATAAATTCTAAAAAATCTTTTAATATGTTTTTAGAGATCATTTCGCCAGAAAAAATAATTTATAGCGGAGAAGTTAGTTCTGTTGCTGTCCCGGGTGTTCAGGGCGAATTTGAAATGCTAAATAATCACGCAGCAATCGTATCGACTCTTAAAAAAGGGTATATTAAAATTTATGGTGATATTAAACTAGATGATTCTATAAAAGATTTATTTGAAAAAGGTCCTGAAAGAGGATTTTTTCTTCCAATAAACTCTGGAACCGTTGAGCTGAAAGAGAATAAAGTAACTGCTCTTGTAGAATAATCTATTATACCTTCTTTATAACATTAGTTACAATTCCCCATATTATAAATTCATTCTCTTCAGTAATTTCAATTGATTTGTAATTTGAATTTTCAGGCTGTAACCAAATTTTTCCTTTTTCTACTTTTAATCTTTTAACAGTAAACTCTCCATCTATTAAACAAACTGCAATTTTATTATTTACAGGCTCCAGACTTCTGTCTATAACCAAAAGATCATTATCATCAAGTCCTGCATCAATCATAGATTGTCCATTGACCCTAGCAAAAAAAGTTGCCTCCTTATTTTTAATTAACTCCCTATCAAGGCTTATCCTTTCTTGTTTAAAGTCACCCGCAGGAGAAGGAAATCCTGCAGATATTCCAGAACTAACCAGTATAGAATCCAATGATGATTCCCAATCTGGAATGAAAAATTTTAGATTACTTTCTTCTCGCATAAATTATTTACCTTAATTATATCTTCAAATTTAGTAGTGTATTGTGGAGATAAAAAATTCTGGCTCATTTTCCATTTTCTTTTTAAATCTTGATTGCCAAATTTTATCTTATCTGTATACTTGAAATTCATTTTATCAATAGTGTTCATTAAACTAAAATGGCGGGAGTCCTCTTGATTAAACATATTAAGCTGATAACTATTAATATCTACTAGTCCAGAAACAATTACTCCTGCTTTTTTATACTCAATTCCTTTTTTAAATATTTGATCTACTGCATTGATTGCGTAATTATTTAAAACAAGTGAAGAGCTGGTTGAATAAGGGAGTGTTACTATTTTAGTTGTAGCATACTGTTGTAAATCCTTTCTAAAAAAATTACTACGCAAAATTATAATCATAATGCTAGCAACAGATCCTTGTCTTCTTAATTTTTCTGCACAAGCAACTGCAAATGTTGAGATCCGTTCCTTAATAGATTGAATATCTTTCAAGGGTTTTGCAAAAGTTCGTGTTGTTGCTATTGATTTTTTATTTTTTGCAAAATTTAATTTCAAGTTAGGGATGCCTCTTAGTTCCTGCTGCAATCTAAATTCAACTATAGATAAATTAGACCTAATCCATGTTTTTGGTAATTTGGCAAAATCATATGCACTAGAACAGCCCGTTTGTTCTAATCTCTTGCTGAGTCTTCTGCCAATACCCCAGATATCTTTTAAAGAAAATTCTTTAAGGGATTTTATTCTTTTAAACTCATTGTTTATTAGATAAACATCCTTGGTATCTATAGGGTATTTACGAGCTATTTTATTGGCAATTTTCGATAATGCTTTAGTTGGGGCAATTCCAATAGATGTTGGTATACCGGTCCATTTAAAAATTGTTTCTTTAATCTCTAGAGCATAACTATATATATCATAATTCTCAAACTCATGAAAACTCAAAAAGGCTTCATCAATGCTATAGAATTCAATATCTACCGCGAACCTCTTTAATATTGACATAACACGATAACTCATATCCGAATAAAGTGGAAAATTCGATGATAATGTATATACGCCATGCTGATTTAAGATAGATCTGTATTTAAAAACAGGCGCTCCCATTGGTATTCCTAATCGTTTTACTTCATCACTTCTTGAGATAACACATCCATCATTATTGGATAAAACAACTACAGGCTTATTCCTAAGCTTAGGATTAAAAA
>CAZXST010000012.1:10624-18971 GCA_964643205.1 uncultured Flavobacteriaceae bacterium
CCATCATTATTGGATAAAACAACTACAGGCTTATTCCTAAGCTTAGGATTAAAAACACGCTCACATGAAACATAAAAATTATTGCAATCTATAAGGGCAAACATAGAGTAAATATACATTTTTAGTAGTTTAAATTTATGGTAGTTGAATGATTAATTTAATTGGGAGTGAATACCTTTTCTCCTTTGGATACAACCGTTAAAAAAAATCGTTAACCCTTCTTATGATTAAATCATATTCCCAGCCTCGATAAGAAAAAAAATTAATAAACTTTCTTTTTTTTGAATCCTTTGATCCAGTTAATGATTTATATTTTTTTAATGATAACTCATCAAAAGTTCCTATATAATCTGAATCCTTAATCTGATTTATTGCCCTCTTAATTAAATTAACATTTATTGCTCTTTTTTTTAATTCTAATATGATTTTGATTTTTCCCCATTTTTTTATTCTAAACTTTCCTTGAGCAAATGCTAAAGCAAATCTTTCCTCATTGATATAATCATTTTTAATCAAATAACTTATAACATCATCTAATTCTGATTTATCTAGCCTTAATGTGAAAAGTTTTTCTATGACCTCTTTTTTGCATCTTTCCTGATATGAACAATAATTTTCTATTTTCTTTAAAATTTCAGGATTTTTGTAAGAAGCTTCTGCCATTTTACATACTATAATTAATGGCAAATATAAAATTAATTCCAGGTGCTGAAATTCCAGATGAATATGGCCTATATAACTTATTTGTAAGATTTTCTATACTAGCAACAATTGAAATATTATCAGAAATTTTATAGTTTGACCTTAAGTTTATCGTATACCATGCTGGGGAATAAGGATTCCCATTACTATCCATAGCATACAAATACGGCTTATCAATTTCAGATTGTGCTAATTTATAAAATGGAATCTTTGAATTATAATTGATAAATCCATCTAAAAGAACTTTTTTGTTGGTATATACTAAATGAAGACTGCCAAATTGAGGGGGCACATGCCTAATGGGCATTGCAATTGAATAATCATCCTTCTGCTTGCCATCTATAAAATTGTATTGAGTAGCTAACTTTAATTTTTTAGTTAATTGAGCAGTTAACCCTATTTCAATTCCATAGATACTAGACCTTGATCCATTTTGAATAGCCTGGACATTGCTCAATTCTCCATCATATATAATTTGAGTAATTCCATTTTCTAATTCAAAATCAGCTCTTATCAAACTATTATATAAATAAGTAAAATATGTAGAGAAGTCAAAGTTAATTTTGTCAAAGGTAATAGCACCTCCCAAATCAACTCCAAGAGATCTTTCCGGTTTTAAATCAGGATTAGGGACTACAACTGATCCAGGCTCAGAATCAAAAATTTTAGCAACATCATCAAGATTAGGAGCTCTAAAAGCAGTATTCAAATTTATTTTCCATCTATAATTTTCATTCTGAATCCAACTTACCCCTAGACCTCCAACCAATGCTCCAGTACTAATATCAGCATTTGTAAATGGCAAATCAAAAAATTGATTGTTTTCTGACAAATCAGCTTTAATTGATATATGACTATACCTCAGCCCGGACTGAAAAATAATATTTTCTCTTAGCCTATGCTTATAGTTTAAATATGTTGCTGTTGATTCCCAACTAGAATTATCTGGGTATCTACTAGCATTTTCATAGATGATAAGTTCATCTATATTCAACAAACGAGATTTAGAATTTATTTTATTATTTAGATATTCTACACCATAAGATATGCTCGAATTATCAGAAATTGATTTGATAAAGTCTATGTTTATTGAAAATATATTTACTTTTTCATCCCTTATGCTCTTAATAATATCATAAGTTTTTCTACTATTTCTACTTTCATTGAATTGTTGATAAGCTGTAGTAAATTTAGCTCTATCAAATAGGTTTGAATTTTGTGAATCTATAGAAATTTGGCTATTTATTAATAGCCACTTTTGTGGTCCATAATACCATTCACCGTAATATAAATCATTCTGGTTATTATACCTAATTAGCCTATCATATCTAGGTATATCAGATGTTGAAGAATAATGAATTCCAAGATCAGCAGTAATATTATTATTTGGCTTAAATAATACCTTCTGCATAAAATTAAACTGGGAATAGTCTGTGAATTTTTGAACTCTAGGATTTGGATTTTGGATAATTGAGTCAAGTCCGTTTATAATATCAACATATTCGGGCCTTAAATAATCCGATAAGCCATGTTTCCCCATTGTTAAATTATCAAAATCATTTCTTGAAAAACTAGTTAAAAGTGCCCACTTTTTAAAACCTATATTTATATCAAAATGTCCTGTTTTTTCATTACTCGCAGAAGCACTACGCAAAGTAGAATTAATTAGCATTAATGGAGTTTGAGTTTCTGAAAATTTAGGTTTTTTGGTATAAAAATTCATTGCGCCACCAATAGCATCACTTCCATACATAACAGAACTAGATCCCATAATAATCTCAGTATTTTCAATGGAGAATGGATCAATTGAAATTACATTATGGATATTCCCTCCTCTATAAATCGCATTGTTCAATCTTACTCCATCAACCGATAATACTAAACGATTAGTGGAGACGCCTCTAATTATTGGGCTGCCACCTCCAAGTTGACTTTTTTGAATATAAATATGGCCACTCATATTTAATAGATCAGCACTTGTTTGAGGATTGCTATAAGCAATCCCTTGTTTATTTATTTGAAGTATCTTCTGTGGAATTTCCTTAATATCTTGGGCAAATCTTGAAGCAGAAATTATAATTTGATCTAAAGATTGTGCATTCATTGATAACAATACCACATCTTCTATCAGTTGTTTTTCAATTGATCTTGTTTTATAAGAAAGGTGCTTAAAATTAACTAATTCATTATTATCAAAAGAGTCAAGAAGAACCTTGCCATCAAAATCAGAAAAAATATTTTTTTCCGCATCACTATACACAACCACCCCAACAATAGGTTGCATCGTTTCTGAATCCAAGACAAATATTTCCTGAGAATAGTTAATTATACTACAGAAAAAGAAGAATATATATGTAATTTTTTTCAATACTAACTAAATATGTTTTTAACTATTTCTAATGACTTAATTGGTTTGAAATTATTAATATGTAATTTATAATAGGTTAAAATAATATCTATAATTTCCATTTTTTCTTTAAAATTTAAAGTTGGTAATGGATTAGTATCAAATTTTATGCCTAAAATTTGATTAAATAAATTTAAACTATCTCCAGTAATAGAATATTCACTAGTTTTTGATTTTTCATATGATCCCCCTTCTAGATTAAAATATTTGAGTTTATTATTTAATACATCTGGATAAAATCCTAAATATCGCGTTAATTCAAGCAAGAAAATCATATGGAAATAAGCATTAGATTTATTTATATCATACCAAATTAAGGATTGCTCAATATAATTGTACAATTGTATTTCTCTCTTCTGATGTGTAATAATATTTGTTAGTACTTCAGACAGAAACATTATTACTGACACCTTTATTAAATCTGTATGAGAAGAAGTATAATTATGTTTTATCTCAATATCTTTAATGTATTGTAAATCTCTTTTTGAATTATAATTAAACTGGATCTCTAGTATAGTTAACTCTTGAAAATAAACATATTTAATTTTATTTTTTTTTGAATTTTGGCCACCCTTTACAATGAAACTGATGGCGCCATATTCCTTAGTAAAGGATTTTACTATTATGTCATTATCCTTATATCTAATTTTAGATAAAACAATTGCTGATGTTGATGTAACCATTATCTAATAATCATAATTTTTAAAATTTTAGTTTCATAAGTCTCCAGTTCAGATAGCATTACAATATATACTCCAGATGACACTGATTTCCCTGCTAAGTTCTCTCCATTCCAAAAAGCAGTTCCTCCATCAATCTCTAGGTTAAAATTATTATATCTTGAATTTATGTTGGATTGTGCTTCAGCAACTAAATTTCCTTCAATATCGGTAATTTTTATATTTACATTATCAGTAATGCCCTGAATTTTTATCTTATCATTTTTCATGTTGAATGATGGCCTAACAGGATTTGGAAAAACATAAGCATTCTCAAAATTTGATTCTGTTGCAGATCCTCCAGTATTGTAGCTTACTAACCCCTTGTCAGTCCCTATATAGACTATTCCATTATGATGATCAATGGAAATATCATTTATGTTATTTGATGGAATAGGTGAATTGCTTTTCGTAAAATGATAAATTGTTTGCTGGCCATTCTGAGAAAAATAAAAAATTCCCGATCCTATTGTGCCAACCCATTTATTATTTGCTCCATCTACTTCTATATCAGAAATAAATTGTTGCTCTAATAACTCCTTTGGTATGCCATCTTCCAATATTACAATGGGCTGTGTAGTTACATTACTATCAAAAAAATTAGTAGTATTATAAAGAACCCTTAATCCTTCAACTGTGCCAATCCAAAGATGATTATTCTTATCTACTGCTAAACTTCTCACATAAGGAGATGGCAAATTAGCTTGTTCTATATCAAATATTTTTTTGATTAATGGTGATCCTGAATTTTCATTGAAGCCTATTAATCCTGATCTTAATCCTCCAATCCATTTATTGCCTAATTGACCTATTTCAATATCACTAAATCCTAATTCATCATTTAATCCATCTGGAATTATGTCAGTAAAATCATAACTTTTCCACTGTCCTGAATTAGAATTATATGACTTTAAAGGATTATCAACTCTTGAATTCAAAATCCACAAAACTCCTGAATCATCAAATTCAGTATCAGATATTCGAACACTAGTGTAATTAGGATCAGATATATCTATTGATTCTAGTGGAGTATTTGTATTATCTAGTAAATTAATTACCTCATTATCAATAATTTCCAATAATCCCCCATGAAATGAGCTAATAAAAACATGATTATTATTAAATGGATCTATTGAAATGCTATTTAAGTTAATTGAATTTGAAGGTAAGCTGTCATAAACTATATTGTTCCAATTAGAATTATAATGACTTATTCCTTTATATTTTAAGGGGTGAGGATTATAGTACAAACTATATTCACCAAATGTAACCCATAGGTCATTATTAAAGTTTTCTGTTGAAAAAATATTGTTATCCAATGGTCCCTCCGGATAAATAGAATTATAATTCTCAATGTTATTAGAATCTAGTTTTAATATTCCTGTATCCTGTGTTGCGATATATATATTATTTGAATTAAATAATGCAGTATTAAAATTTGTATGAAAATTAGAGCTAATTATTGGAGCGTTGATAATACTGAAATTAGTATCATAAATAGATGTATTGTTATTGGTTGTTATAATAAAACTCTCAGATATATACCTAATATCCTTAATAATTTCATTGGAAGTAAATAATTCAGAGATATTTCCATTTTCTATGTTATATATCTTATTCTGATCTGAAAAATAAACTGTATTATCAGTAGAAAAAATAGAATAAAAACTTCCTGATGTAACCTCACTCCAATTATTAAAATCAATTAAATTAGAAGAGATTAATGCTCTTTTTATTCCCTCAAAATTTCTACATGCTGCATAGATATATTCTCCGAAAACTGTAATTTCAGAAACGCTAAGTTGTGCTCCGCTAGTTCCAATAAAGAAAGTGTCTCCAAATTCTAAACTGTCTAAATTGAAAACTGAAATTCCATAATTAGTAGATATGTATATGTGCTGATCAAACTCATTAAAATTATTTATTCTCTTGTTACTTGGAGATATAGTGGTCTTGTCAATAATGTCATAAATGCTAAAAATATTACTGGTATTAAAATCAATGACTTGAATAAGACCATTCACAAAACCAGCAACTAGTTTATTATGAGTTGTGCTAAAATAAATTGAGGAAATAGTCTCTCCAGCTAAACCTTCTTTTGTTGTAATTTTAGACAATTCAGAAGTCTGAGTATTATATATAAAAATAGAATTATCTGATGAAGCATATATATATGGTTCATTAGATTCTAGATCGTTAACATTATTATAAGAAAAATGAGTTTCCCAAAGAGAATTTATCTCCTGGGCAGTTGAATTAAAAAAACTCAACAGTGTAATAAAATATATAAAACGCTTATACATAAAAATATTTAAAATATATATTCTCATGTACTAAACGAAAAATATATCACTATAATATATTTAAATTGAATTAAACTATGCCTTGAGCTAACATAGCGTCTGCAACTTTAACAAATCCTGCAATATTAGCCCCTTTAACATAATCTATATAACCATCGTCTTGTTTGCCATATTCTATACAAGAATTATGAATATCGAGCATTATATCTTTTAGTTTATTATCAACTTCTTCTCTTGACCAATTGTATCTTAAAGAATTTTGAGTCATTTCTAACCCTGAAGTAGCAACACCTCCTGCATTTGATGCTTTTCCTGGAGCAAATAATATTTTTGATTTATGAAAAATTGATATTGCATCTTTAGTAGAAGGCATATTGGCTCCTTCACTAACACAAAAACAGCCATTAGAAATTAATTTTTTTGCATCATTTTCATCAAGTTCATTTTGAGTGGCACATGGCAAAGCAATATCACAAGGAGTAGACCATGGTTTTTCTCCTTTATTAAATACAGATTTTGGATAGTTTTTTGCGTATTCACTAATCCTTCCCCTTTTTACATTTTTTAAATTCATTATATATTCTAGTTTCTGCATATCAATCCCATTACTATCATAAATAAATCCTGAAGAATCTGACATTGTTAAAACCTTAGCTCCTAAACTAATAGCCTTTTCAGCTGCATATTGGGCTACATTTCCTGATCCGGAAATGACTACATTTTTATTTTTAAAATTATCCTTTTTTAACGATAACATGTTTTGTGCAAAATAAACAGTTCCATAGCCAGTTGCTTCTGGTCTAATTAGAGATCCTCCCCAAGTAACTCCTTTCCCAGTTAAAACACCTGTAAATTCATTATTTAATTTTTTATACATTCCATATAAATACCCTATTTCTCTACTTCCTACTCCAATATCTCCCGCAGGGACATCAGTATCCGGGCCTATATGTCTACATAATTCTGTCATAAAAGCTTGGCAGAACCTCATTATCTCATTTTCACTTTTACCCTTAGGATCAAAATCACTGCCTCCCTTTCCTCCGCCCATCGGCAAAGTGGTTAGACTATTCTTAAATACTTGCTCAAAAGCAAGAAACTTAAGTATACTCATATTTACTGTTGGATGGAATCGCAATCCTCCTTTATAAGGGCCAATTGCTGAATTCATTTGTATTCTATATCCTCTATTAACCTGTATTTCTCCACCATCATCAACCCAGCATACCCTAAAACTTATAACTCTTTCTGGCTCACACATTCTTAATAGGATGTTATTGCCATGATAAATATCATTTCTGACAATGTATGGGATTACTGTTTCAGCTACTTCTTCTACAGCTTGCATAAATTCTAATTCATGCCCATTTCTTTGTCGTACTAAATCTAGAAATGTTTCAATCTTTTGTTTCATAATAATACTTTAAATTGGAAATAAAATCAATTATTATATAGTTAGTAAAAATTTATAGTTAAAAATAGTAATTTAATAAACAACCTACTCATAAAATAGTAAAAATCAACTCTTAATTTATTGCCTGTCTTAAGTCTTGAATCAAATCATCAGCATCTTCAATTCCTACACTTAATCTAATTAGTGAATCAGATAATCCTGACTTTTCTCTTTCTTTTCTAGGGATACTAGCATGTGTCATTGATGCAGGATGGCCACACAAAGATTCAACCCCCCCAAGAGATTCAGCTAGTGTGAAAATTTTAAGCCTTTCCAAAATTCTATATACATCTTTGGTGTTATTACTCTTTACTTTAAAAGACAGCATACCTCCATAATCATCCATCTGTTTATTTGCAATTTCATGATTCTTATGAAAATCAAAACCTGGCCAATACACATGATCAATCTTTTCATTAGAATTTAAAAAGTCGGCAATTTTTTTTGTGTTTTCACAATGCCTTTGCATTCTAACATGCAAAGTTTTTATTCCTCTAAGAACCAAGAAACTGTCTTGTGGCCCACAAATTGCTCCACTTGCATTTTGAATGAAATACAATTTATCTGCTAATTCCTTATCATTTAACATAATTGCTCCTAAAACTACATCGCTATGCCCTCCAAGATATTTAGTTGCTGAATGCATTACTATGTCAGCTCCTAAATCAATGGGTCTCTGCAAATAGGGTGTTGCAAAAGTATTATCAACAGCTAAAAGAATATTGTGCTTTTTTGCTATACTAGATAGAGCTGCTATATCAAT
>CAZXST010000013.1:0-18617 GCA_964643205.1 uncultured Flavobacteriaceae bacterium
AAATTTGTAGCAGACTCTGGACCAAAAAAATCATAAGGAGTTCCCATATCCAATTCCCTAAATGTTCTATTATCAACAATAGTTAAGTCAACTGTACTTCCTCTGGAATGCCCTGATCTTTCCGCAATATAGCCCAATGAAAAGAGTTGAGATTTTTTTATTGTAGGATAATAAAATGATTTGTTTATTGTGTCTGAAAGATCTTTTGACCAATTAATAAAATAATTTACCGACATCTGAGGCCTATAGGCGTCAAATATTTTCAATGACAAGTTCATTTTAATTAAATCATTTTGAACATGAACAAGTGCCTTAGCTGCATCATTACTTAATATAGCTCTATTTGACCTATAACCATTAATGACTTTTCCCGTAAAATTATTTTCAGTTGAATATCTTAAGTCAATGTTGATACTGTTATCGATATCATTAATATATACAAATCCATCTGGTAAATCACTACAACTGTAAGTTATAACTAATAAAAAAACATATATTTTTTTTGGAGACATTATTACAAATATATATATAAAATTAATTGACTACTTTTGTTAAAATTTTTGATACATGCAGCGCACTTCATTGATTATTTTTCTTCTACTTTTTTTTTATAATTCTTCTTTTTCTCAATCAGAAAAAAAAGAAATATTTGTAAAATTTACAAATAATGAAATCAAAGCTGATGGCATTTTAGATGAGCCCGACTGGGCATTGGCTAAAACTGCATATGGTTTTTACGAATATTTTCCTGAATATTCTGCAGACTCAAAAAATCCAGCTGAAATTAAGCTAATGCATGATCAGGATTTTCTATATGTTGGCATTAAAGTAATGGGTGATCCTAAAGATTTGAAAGTCAATTCTTTAAAAAGGGATTTTCAAGCACCAAGCTCAGACAATATAACCATGATTTTTGACACTTTTAATGATGCAACCAATGCGTTCGTAATTGGAAGTAACCACATAGGAGTTCAAAGAGATATGTTAATGTTCAATGGTGGAGTAGATATAAGAAATTCCTGGGATATGACCTGGGATGTTAAATGGACATGTGAATCAAAAATCTATGACAGTTATTATATAACTGAATGGAAAATCCCATTCAATGTTTTTAAATATAGAGAAGGAGAAACAAAATGGAGGGTTGGTGCCTACCAAAGAAACACAAAGAATAAGGCTTGGAATCTTTGGCATCAAGTACCAAAAAATCAAGAATTTTCAAATCTAGCCTTTATGGGTGATATGTACTTTGAAAAACCCTTGGGAAAATCAAAAGCTAAAAAATCTATAATACCATATATAAATGGGATTACTTATAATGATTATGAAGAAAATAGCTCAGGAAATGATTTAGAATTTGGTGGTGATGCAAAAATAACCATTGATAACTCATTGACATTAGATCTGACTCTAAATCCTGATTTTTCACAGGTAGAAGTTGATCAGCAAATAACCAATTTAACAAGATATGAAATTTCATTACCTGAAAAGAGACAATTTTTCATTGAGAACAGTGATCTATTTGCAAGCTTTGGAGATAAAAGAGATGCAAATCCTTTTTTCTCAAGAAGGATAGGTATTGCAAAGGATTTAGATGGAAATAATATTCAAAATAAAATACTTGCTGGAATGAGATTAAGTGGAAAAATAAATAGTGATTTTAGAATAGGAATATTAAATATGCAAACTGAAGAAGATCTTGACAATGAAATAGCAGCAACAAATAATGCTATTGTGGCACTTCAACATAAGGTATTTAACAGATCAAATATTAGCTTTATGTTTATCAACAGGCAAGCAACAAAAGATTACGAATTTTTGGGTGAAGATGAAGAATTTAATAGAGTACTTGGAATAGATTATAATCTTGCTTCAATTGATAGTAAGTGGACTGGAAAATATTATTTTCATAAATCCTTCTCCCCTTCTGAAAATAATAAAGACTTCTCAATGGGAATAAGGACTAGCTATAATTCAAAAAATATAACTTTTAGAGTAAGTGGCTTGTATGTGGGAGATAATTATAGATCTGATTTAGGTTATATAAAAAGAACTGGAATTCTAAAAATAAATCCTGATATAGGTTATACATTCTGGCCAGAAAATAAAAAATTACAAAGCCATAAGATTGAAATTACTCCAGTAATAATTTGGAGGCCTGAGTTAAATTATCAACTCTCAGATTATTTCATTATTTCAAGATGGGACGGACAATTCAATAATGGAGACAATTTTAATATAGCAATGAGAAACCAATATACTTATCTGTATAATGATTTTGATCCAACTAGAACTGAAAATAGTGTGCCTCTACCAGCTAATAGCGAATATCATTATTCAAATATTGAGTTGGAGTATAATAATTATTTCTCTTCAAATGAATTTACATACAGAATTGAACAAGCATTTGGTAAATTTTATAATGGGTCTGAAGTTTCTACAGAATTAATGTTTTCTTATAGAATCCAACCTAGATTTACTTCTTCTGTTGAAATTAATTATGATCGAATTAGATTACCAGACCCTTACCCTAGTGCTGATATAATTCTTATTGCTCCAAGATTTGAATTTACATTTACCAAAAATTTGTATTGGGCAACACTTTTGCAATATAGTAATCAAAGAGAAAACTTAAGTTTAAACACAAGATTACAATGGCGATTTGCTCCACTGTCTGATTTATTCCTAGTATATAATGACAATTATTATACTGAAGACAGAGATCATAGTATATTTATTCCAAGAGTTAAAAACAGATCACTAAATCTAAAGCTAACTTATTGGTTTGATTTCTAAAAAATGAAAAAGTATTCAATACTAATAGTGCTATTAATCCTTTCTTGTTCAATTGAGCAGGAAAATTTTGAATTAAGTGGAAAAATTCATGGTCTTGAAAATGGTACAATTTATTTAATAGAATCAAATAATAATGAGAAAGAAACTATTCTAGATTCAACTGGAATTGACTACTCATCCTCATTCTTATTAAAGAGCTATATTAAAGAACCTCAAATTTTAACGTTAAGATTAGGAAAATCTAATGTTAATGAAATAGAATTTTTTGCAGAAACTGGTAAAATGAGATTAATTACAAGCAAGAAAAGATTTCAGTTTGATGCGAAAATTCTTGGCTCTAAACAACAATCAAATCTTGATGAGTTCAATACATATTTGATAAAATTTGAAGAAGAAGATATAGATCTATTAGAGCATCAAATTCAAGCATCAATAAAAGGTAATCAAAAAGAAATTGACTCTATTTCAACTCTAAGAGAAAAAAATTATAAAAGAAAAATACTGTTTATTATTAACTATATAAAAAATAAAAAAGAAGAAATAATTTCTCCTTACCTAGCATTAAAGTATAACCAAGATGTTCAGTCAGATTATCTAACTGAAATTTACAATTCTTATAATAAAGAAATTTCTGGATCAAAATATGGTATAGAAATGAAAAAAATTTTAGAGAAGTAATCTTTCAAAAACTATTTTCTATTGTAATCATCCTGAAGCCTTACAATATCATTTTCGTCAGAAGGATTTTCATTATCAATATGTTGCCATATTTCAGCTACAACTCCAATGCTATCTAATCCGATAAGCCTATGTCTTTCCTGAGCATCAAAAGTAATTACATCACCCATATCATGGATATCAACTGGGTTTTCAATATCATTTTTGGATCTTACTACGCCAACAGGTCCTTTATATATATTCCAAAGTTCTTTTCTTCTAAAATGGTATTGCCATGATAATCTAGACTTAGAATTAACAATTATAATTTTTGGACTTAATTCAATTTCATTAGAAAAACTAATATTATTGAAAAAAGTTGATATAAATAATGACATCTGCTCCTTATCAATCACTAAAAATCCTCCCCAAGGTCTATCAAAATCAAAATCTATAACATTAAATCCTAATGAGCCTATTTCTTCTTTTACTTGGTTATATGTCTCTATATTAGCTTTCACTGCCAGAATATTTTACAAAATTTCTTGGGGTTTCATAAAGCGTAATTTCCAAACCTAAGTTTGAATCTATTTTAGCTTTTATTTTATCATATATATAAATACAAATATTCTCAGCTGTAGGATTTATTGATTTAAATTCATTTACATCTAAATTGAGATTTTTGTGATCTAAATTATCTTCTACTTCTTCCTTAATAATTCTTTTTAATAATGTCATATCAATAACATATCCAGAATCAGAATCAATCTCACCGGTTACACTTACAATTAGCTCATAGTTATGTCCATGAAAGTTTGGATTATTACACTTTCCAAAGACATGATCATTTTTCTCCTTTGACCACTTATTATTAAAAAGTCTATGAGCTGCATTAAAATGTGCTTTTCTACTAACTGTTAATTTCATTTATAAATTTTTAAACTGATTGAAATAATTGTCAATAATTATTTTAAACCACTCAGTATAATTGTCAGGCCTTACTTTTATATCATTTTTAATATTTTCTAAACTCAACCATTTCCAGTCATCTACTTCATCAGAATTAATTTTAACATCCCCGTTATATTTTCCAACTAATATGTAATCTAATTCATGTTCAATTAATCCATTATCAAATTTGATATTATATATGAATGAGCCAATCACATTTAATTCAACAGAAAAACCCATTTCTTCTAAAAGTCTTCTTTTACCAGCTCCATTATTAGATTCTTCATCTCTTTGATGACTACAACAAGTATTTGACCATAAGCTAGGTGAATGATATTTGTTTTTATTTCTTTTTTGGAGCATTAATTCATTTTTGTTATTAAAAATAAAAACTGAAAAAGCCCGATGTAAAGCACCTTTTTTATGAGCTTCCATTTTTGGCATTAAACCTATCTTTTTGTCATTTTTATCAACAAGAATAACAGAATTATTAATCATAATATGACAAAAATACCAAAGAAAATTTAATAACCAATACACTAGGCCTTTCCTGTAGGGCCAAAATTTAGTTGGATATTAGGGTTCTCGTAATCCTTGATAGACCCAAAATTCTCTTCAAATCTATCAATATTATCATTTAAGGCTTTTGATAATTTTTTTGCATGTTGAGGCGTAATAATAATTCTAGACTTTACTTTGTTTTTGGGAGTACCTGGCATTATAGAAATAAAATCAATTACAAATTCTGAAACTGAATGGTTAATAATTGCAAGATTAGAATAAATTCCTTCAGAAATCTTTTCATCAATTTCAATATTGATTTTTTGTTTTGAATTTTTTTTTGCTGTACTCATAATTTTCCTTATTAATTTGTATTAACTTCCTCCTCTTCAGATTCAAGTTTAGAATCAATCAATTCATTATATGCTTCATTTGAACCTACTAATATATCATCATATTTTCTAAGACCTGTACCTGCAGGAATCTTATGACCTACAATTACATTTTCTTTAAGTCCATCAAGATTATCAACCCTAGCATTTACTGCTGATTCATTAAGTACTTTTGTTGTTTCCTGGAATGATGCAGCTGAAATAAATGATTTTGTTTGTAGTGAAGCTTTTGTAATACCTTGTAAAATTGGTGTTGCAGTTGCTGGTTTTGCATTTCGAGCAAGTAGTTCTTTTTTATCTTCTCTTTTTAGTATTGAATTCTCATCTCTAAATTCTCTGCTAGATATTATTTGACCTACTTTATAATTCTCAGAATCGCCTGAATCCTCGACTAATTTTTTACCATATATAACATCATTTTCATCAATAAAGTCAGATTTATGAACTAATTGATCCTCTAGGAAAATAGTATCACCTGAATCTTGAATTTTTACTTTTCTCATCATTTGTCTTACAACTACCTCAAAATGTTTGTCATTAATTTTTACACCTTGGAGCCTATATACCTCCTGAACTTCATTTACTAAATATTGTTGGACAGCAGAAGGTCCCTTAATATTCAATATATCATTTGGAGTTGTAGATCCTTCTGACATAGGTGTTCCAGCTTTTATATAATCATTTTCCTGTACAAGGATTTGATTAGAAAGCTTAATCAGATATTTTCTTATTTCCCCTGATTTAGATTCAATAATAATTTCTCTATTACCACGCTTAATTTTTCCAAAAGAAACAACACCATCAACTTCACTGACTACAGCAGGATTCGATGGATTTCTAGCTTCAAACAATTCTGTTACTCTAGGGAGACCTCCTGTAATATCACCTGTTTTAGCAGATTTTCTAGGTATCTTAACTAAAATTTTTCCAAGGTTTATTGATTCGTTATCATCTATCATCAAATGAGCTCCAACAGGTAAATTATAAGATCTAATTATTTCATCCTTTTTGTTTCTTACATGAATTGTTGGTATTAATTTTTTATTTCTAGATTCAATTATTACCTTTTCTTGAAAACCAGTTTGTTCATCAATCTCAACTTCATATGTTATACCCTGTTCTATATTTTCATACTGAATCGTACCTGAAAAGTCAGCAACAATTACTCCATTGTAAGGGTCCCATTGACATATTAATGTGTCCTTTTTAATTTTTTGTCCATTTTTAATGAATAAGGTAGAGCCATAAGGAATATTATTATTAGATAAAACTAGACCTGTAGTATTATCAATTATTTTCAATTCTGAAGATCTTGAAACTACAATATTAATATTATTGCCTTCTCCATCAGTTCCTTTAACTGTCTTTAAATCTTCTATTTCTATTTTACCGTCATATTTAGAAACAAGACTATTTTCCTCAGATATATTTCCAGCAATACCTCCAACATGGAATGTTCTTAGGGTCAGCTGTGTTCCTGGTTCACCAATTGACTGTGCAGCAACTACACCAACGGCTTCTCCAATTTGTACCATTTTACCTGTTGCTAAATTTCTTCCATAACATTTTGAACATATTCCTTTTTTAGATTCACATGTCAAAGCAGACCTAACTTCAATACTATCAATCGTAACATTTTCTATTAAAGTAGCAATTTCATCACTTATAAGATCGCCTGAAGCTACAATTAATTCAGAATTTACTGGGTTATAAATATCATGTAACGCTGTTCTGCCTAGAATTCTTTCTTCTAATTTTTCCACAACTTCCTCATTCTTTTTTAAAGAAGCTACATTAATACCTCTTAAGGTTCCACAATCATCTTCTGTAATTATAACATCTTGAGAAACATCAACAAGTCTACGAGTTAGATAACCAGCATCTGCTGTTTTTAATGCAGTATCTGCAAGACCTTTTCTCGCACCATGGGTAGATATAAAATATTCTAAAATTGATAAACCTTCCTTAAAATTTGATAATATTGGATTCTCAATAATTTCACCTCCTCCAGCAGTTGATTTCTTAGGTTTTGCCATAAGACCTCTCATTCCTGAAAGCTGTCTAATTTGTTCTTTAGACCCTCTAGCTCCTGAATCTAACATCATATATACAGAATTAAATCCTTGCTGATCCTCTCTAATTCTTTTCATAGAAAGCTCAGTTAATTCTGCATTTGTTGAAGTCCATATATCAATAACCTGATTATATCTCTCATTATTTGTAATTAAACCCATATTATAATTAGCTCTAATTCGATCAACCTCTTTATTTGCCTTATTTATCATCTCATTTTTCTCATTAGGAATAATTATATCTCCTAAACTAAATGATAAGCCTCCTTCAAATGCAAACTTATAACCAAGTGTTTTAATATCATCTAAAAATGCTGCTGTTTCAGGGACATTAGTTTCTTTCAAAATTCTTCCAATAATATCTCTTAATGATTTTTTTGTTAAGACTTCATTTATATATCCCGCTTTTTCTGGTACTTTTTCATTAAATAAAACCCTACCAACAGTTGTTTTAATAATTTTACTGACAAGTTTTGTTTTATCATCATTATAATCAAATGTTTTTACTTTTATAGAGGCATTTAAATCTACTTTTCTTTCATTATAAGCAATAATTACCTCATCCGGTGAATAAAAAGTTAAACCTTCACCAATTACGTTAACTTCTTTATCTGATATTTTTAGTTTTGTCATATAGTATAAACCTAAAACCATATCTTGTGATGGAACAGTAATTGGAGAACCATTAGCAGGATTCAAAATATTATGAGATGCTAACATTAAGAGTTGAGCTTCAAGTATTGCTTCAGGGCCAAGTGGAAGATGTACTGCCATCTGATCTCCATCAAAATCAGCATTAAATGCTGTACAGACTAACGGATGTAATTGTATCGCTTTTCCTTCAATTAATTTTGGCTGAAATGCTTGTATTCCCAACCTATGTAATGTAGGTGCCCTATTTAATAATACAGGATGACCCTTTAAAACATTTTCTAGTATATCCCAAACAACTGGATCTCTTCTATCAATAATTTTTCTTGCAGATTTTACAGTTTTTACTATTCCTCTTTCCATTAACTTCCTAATAATAAAAGGCTTATATAATTCAGCAGCCATATTTTTAGGGAGTCCACATTCAAATAATTTCAAGTCAGGTCCAACAACAATAACTGATCTAGCAGAATAATCAACACGTTTACCTAATAAATTTTGTCTGAATCTACCTTGCTTCCCTTTCAATGAATCTGAAAGAGATTTTAATGGTCTATTTGACTCAGTTTTTACAGCAGATGATTTTCTGGTATTATCAAATAAAGAATCAACTGATTCTTGAAGCATCCTTTTTTCATTTCTCAAAATAACTTCAGGGGCTTTTATTTCAATCAGTCTTTTTAATCTATTATTTCTTATAATTACTCTTCTGTAAAGATCATTTAAATCAGAGGTGGCAAATCTACCTCCATCAAGTGGAACTAATGGCCTCAGTTCAGGTGGAATTACTGGAATAGCCTTCATTATCATCCATTCAGGTAAATTTTCCCTATTTAGATTTCCTTCTTTAAATGATTCAACTACTTGAAGCCTCTTTAATGCTTCAGTTTTTCTTTGCTTAGAAGTTTCATTATTTGCCTTATCTCTTAATTCATAAGAAAGCTCAGACAAATCAATTCTTGAAAGTAAATCAATAAGACACTCTGCTCCCATTTTTGCAATAAATTTTTCTGGATCTTCATCATCTAAATACATATTTTCTGGTGGTAATTTCTCCAAAATATTTAAATACTCTTCTTCTGTTAAAAAATCCATCTTAGTAACAGGTTCCCCTTCAACATTTACAGCAACACCAGGCTGAATAACTACATACCTCTCGTAATATATAATCATATCTAATTTCTTAGAAGGTAATCCAAGAAGATAACCTATCTTATTAGGAAGTGATCTAAAATACCATATATGAGCTACAGGAACAACAAGATTTATATGACCAACTCTATCCCTTCTCACCTTTTTCTCAGTAACTTCAACACCACATCTATCACATACTATTCCTTTATATCTTATTCTTTTATATTTTCCACATGCACATTCATAATCCTTAACAGGTCCGAAAATTCTTTCACAAAAAAGACCGTCTCTTTCAGGCTTATGGGTCCTATAATTTATAGTTTCTGGTTTCAAAACCTCTCCCCTTGAAGCAGCTAGAATTGACTCGGGTGATCCAAGTCCTATAGAAATCTTATTAAATTTCAAAGCTTTTTTGTCTTGTTTTCTTGCCATAATAAATGGATTACTATTATTAATTTATTCTTCTAATCTTATATCTAATCCTAGTCCCTTAAGCTCATGCATTAATACATTAAATGATTCTGGTAGCCCAGGATTTGGCATAGAATCACCCTTAACTATAGATTCATAGGTTTTTGCTCTTCCTAAAACATCATCAGATTTAACTGTTAATATTTCTCTTAAAGTACTTGATGCACCATAAGCTTCTAATGCCCATACCTCCATCTCTCCAAATCTCTGTCCTCCAAATTGTGCTTTACCTCCTAGTGGTTGTTGAGTAATAAGAGAGTATGGTCCAATTGATCTTGAATGCATCTTATCATCAACCATATGCCCTAGTTTCAGCATATAGATTACTCCAACAGTAGCTGCTTGATCAAATTTTTCTCCACTTCCACCATCATATAAATAAGTGTGACCAAATTTAGGAACACCACCCTTATTAGTGATTTCATTAATTTCATCTAATGAGGCACCATCAAAAATTGGTGTTGAGTACTTCTTATCAAGATTCTTTCCAGCCCATCCTAGAACTGTTTCATAAATTTGACCTATATTCATTCTTGAAGGAACTCCAAGTGGATTTAAAACAATATCTACAGGGGTTCCATCTTCTAAGAATGGCATGTCTTCTTCTCTTACAATTTTGGCTACAATACCTTTGTTTCCATGTCTACCAGCCATTTTATCTCCAACCTTTAATTTTCTCTTCTTAGCTACATATACCTTAGCTAATTTTATAATTCCTGGGGGTAATTCATCACCAACAGAAATTGTAAATTTTTGTCTTCTCAATGATCCTTGAAGATCATTCTCCTTAATCTTATAATTATGAATAATTTGAGAAACAATATTATTTGTTTTAGCATCCGCTGACCATTTTCCTGCAACTAAATGAGCGTAATCATCTGCAGCATTTAACATCTTTAATGTAAATTTCTTTCCTTTTGGAAAGATTTCTTCTCCTAAATCATTGAATATCCCTTGTGATGTTTTTCCAGATACTACTTTAAATAATTTTTTAATTAGAATTTTTCTTAAGTCTTCAAATTTTTCATCATAAATCTTCTCTAATTCTTTTATATCATCTTTATCCTTTAGTCTTTTCCTTTTATCTTTTATTGCCCTTGCAAAAAGTTTCTTGTCAATTACTATACCATTTAATGAAGGAGGTGCTTTTAAAGAAGCATCTTTAACATCACCTGCCTTATCTCCAAATATTGCTCTAAGGAGTTTTTCTTCTGGGGTAGGATCACTTTCACCTTTTGGCGTAATTTTTCCAATTAATATATCTCCAGGTTTAATTTCAGCTCCAATTCTAATCATACCATTTTCATCCAAATCCTTAGTGGCTTCTTCAGATACATTTGGTATATCATTAGTTAATTCTTCATTGCCTAATTTTGTGTCTCTTACTTCAATTGAATATTCATCAATATGAATTGAGGTAAAAATATCATCTCTTACAACTTTTTCAGAAATAACAATTGCATCTTCAAAATTATAACCTTTCCATGGCATAAATGCAACTTTTATATTTCTACCCAAAGCTAATTCGCCATTATTCGTAGCATAACCCTCACATAAAACTTGACCCTTAACCACCTTATCACCTTTAGAAACAATTGGTTTTAAATTAACACAGGTTCCTTGATTTGTTTTCTTAAATTTTGTTAGATTATATGTAATAGTTCCAGAATCAAAAGATGTCAATTTTTGCTCTTGATTTCTACTATAGGTAATAATAATTTTATCAGCATCAACATAATCAACTTTTCCACTATCTTCTGCATTAATAAGAATCCTTGAGTCAGATGCTACTTGTCTTTCAAGACCAGTGCCAACTATTGGTGATTCTGGCAAAAGTAATGGAACTGCTTGTCTCATCATATTTGATCCCATCAATGCTCTATTTGCATCATCATGTTCTAAAAAAGGAATTAAAGAAGCTGATATAGAAGCAATTTGATTTGGAGCTACATCAGTATAATGAACTTTATTAGATTCAATTACAGGAAAATCACCTTCCATTCTTGCAATTATCATATCATCAACAATCTTACCTTTTTTATCTATCTGAACATTTGATTGTGCAATTAACTTCTCTTCTTCTTCTTCGGCACTTAAATAAATAGGTTCTGATTTTATATCAACTTTTCTATTATTAACCTTTCTATAAGGAGTTTCAATGAATCCCATACCGTTAATCTTAGCAAATACACTAAGCGAAGAAATTAATCCAATATTAGGTCCTTCTGGGGTTTCAATTGGACAAAGTCTACCGTAATGTGTGTAATGAACGTCTCTAACTTCAAAACCAGCTCGTTCCCTTGAAAGACCTCCTGGGCCTAATGCAGATAACCTTCTCTTATGAGTGATCTCTGCCAATGGGTTAGTTTGATCCATAAACTGAGACAATTGATTTGTTCCAAAGAATGTATTTATTACAGAAGAAAGAGTTTTTGCATTGATCAGATCTATTGGAGTAAAGACCTCATTATCTCTTACATTCATTCTTTCTCTTATAGTTCTTGCCATTCTTGCTAATCCAACACCAAACTGAGTAGATAATTGTTCTCCTACCGTTCTCACTCTCCTATTAGATAAATGATCTATATCATCTATCTCAGCTTTAGAATTTATTAGTTCAATCAAATACTTTATTATTGTTATAATATCTTCAGTAGTTAAAACTTGATTGTCCATGCCAATATCAAGTCCTAATTTTTTATTCATTCTATATCGACCAACCTCGCCTAATTTATATCGTTGATCACTAAAAAACAATTTATCAATAATTCCTCTAGCTGTTTCTTCATCTGGGGGTTCGGCATTTCTCAGTTGCCTGTAAATATGTTCAACTGCTTCTTTTTCTGAATTTGTAGGATCTTTTTGGAGAGTATTATGAATAATTGCATATTCACCTTTTTGACTACTTTCCTTGTGAATTAAAACTGTCTTAATTTCAGCTTCTATAATTTGTTGAACATTTTCCTTGTCAATTTCAGTGTCTCTATCAAGTAAAACTTCATTCCTTTCAATAGAAACAACCTCTCCAGTATCTTCGTCTACAAAATCCTCATGCCAAGTATTTAAAACACGGGCAGCTAATTTTCTGCCATAATATTTTTTTAAATTATTTTTAGAAACCTTAATTTCTTCAGCTAAATCAAATATTTCAAGAATATCCTTGTCTCTTTCATATCCTATTGCTCTAAATAAGGTAGTTACAGGTAATTTTTTCTTTCTATCTATATATGCGTACATAACGCTGTTTATGTCTGTAGCAAATTCAATCCACGATCCTTTAAATGGAATTACACGAGCAGAATATAATTTAGTCCCATTTGCATGAAATGATTGCCCAAAAAATACACCAGGAGATCTATGTAATTGTGAAACAACAACCCTTTCAGCACCATTTATACAAAATGTTCCACTTGGTGTCATGTAGGGAATAGTCCCCAAGTAGACATCCTGAACAATTGTTTCAAAGTCTTCATGTTCTGGATCAGTACAATATAATTTTAATCTTGCCTTTAATGGAACACTATAAGTTAAGCCCCTTTCAATGCATTCTTGAAGATTATATCTAGGTGGATCAACAAAATAATCTATAAATTCTAATACAAATTGATTTCTAGTATCAGAAATTGGAAAATTATCCATGAAGGTGTTATATAAACCTTCATTTTCTCTTTCCTCAGACTTAGTTTCTAGTTGAAAAAAGTCCTTAAATGATTTAATCTGAATATCTAAGAAGTCAGGATAATTGATCGAATTTTTTATTGATGAAAAATTAATTCTTTCTGTACTTTTTGATGACATCTATTGTATATGTTTAAATTTTAAAATATGTTACGTTTACCTTTAAGCACGAATAGGCATAGATGTTAAGAACTTAACTTAACATCTATGCCTATGAACTTTTATATGTTGAACTTATTTAAGTTCAACCTCAGCACCAGCTTCTTCTAATGATTTTTTCATTCCTTCAGCCTCATCTTTGCCAACAGCTTCCTTTATAGTCTTAGGTGCTCCATCTACTAATTCCTTAGCATCCTTCAAACCTAAACCAGTTAATTCTTTAACTAGTTTAACTACAGCAAGCTTTGAACCTCCAGCTGCTTTTAGAACCACATCAAATTCTGATTTGCCTTCATCTCCAGCAGCAGCATCACCTGCAGCTGCTCCACCAACAGGGGCTGCCACAGCCGTTGCGGCTGGTTCTATTCCGTATTCATCTTTTAAAATATCAGCTAATTCGTTTACCTCTTTTACTGATAAACTAACTAACTTTTCAGCGAATGTTTTTAAATCTGCCATTTTTCTATTTTTATGTATTTTTTGTTAATATTTAATTCTATTCTTTATTTGTTTCTTCAGCGTTATCCTCAGCAGAAGCCTCCTCAGTAGGTGCCTCAACAGAAGCCTCCTCAGTAGGTGCCTCAACAGAAGCCTCCTCAGTAGATGCCTCTTTATCAGTTGATTTTTCTTCTCTATTAGATAGAGTCTGAATAATTCCTGATAATTTGCTACTACTAGATTTTAATGCTGAAATAATATTTCTTGTTGGTGATTGTAATAATAAAATTATTTCTCCAATAATCTCCTCTTTTGATTTAATTGAGGATAAAAGTTCTAATTGTTCATCACCTAAGTATATGTCATTTTCAATAATTGCACCCTTTAAAATAGGCCTTTCAGATTTCCTTCTAAAATCCTTAATAACCTTTGCTGGAGCATTTCCAACATCAGATAACATTACTGAAGTATTTCCTTTAAGGGTATCTAAAAGACCGCCAAAATCCTTATCAGAAGCTGTCATTGCCTGTTCAAGAAAAGTGTTCTTCATTACTTCAAGTTTAACTCCTGATTTAAAGCACAATCTTCTTAAATTGGATGTTTCTACAGAATTAAGTCCAGAAATATCCGTCAAATAAATAATTCCATTTTTAGATAACACATCTGTTATCTCAGTAATTGCTTTAGATTTTTCTTCTCTTGTCATAATTCAATTCTAAATTTTTGGGTCTATTGCTAAACTTGGGCTCATAGTTGAAGAAATATAAATACTCTTCAAATAAGTTCCCTTAGATGAATTTGGCTTAAGCTTAACTATTGTTTGAATTAATTCATTGGCATTTCCAACTATCTTATCAGCTGCAAAAGAAACCTTTCCAACAGCAGCATGAATAATCCCTGCTTTATCTACCTTAAAATCTATTTTTCCTGATTTAACGTCGGAAACAGCCTTACCAATATCCATAGTTACAGTTCCAGTTTTTGGGTTTGGCATTAAGCCTCTTGGTCCTAATACACGACCCAATGGACCTAACTTACCCATAACACTAGGCATTGTAACAATAACATCTACATCAGTCCATCCCTTTTTTATTTTCTCTAGATATTCATTTAAACCTACATAATCCGCACCTGCTTTTTTTGCTTCATCTTCCTTGTCTGGTGTAACCAAAGCTAAAACTTTTACATCCTTACCTGTGCCATGAGGTAAAGAAACAACCCCTCTAATCATTTCATTAGCCTTTTTGGGATCAACCCCTAACCTAATAGCTAAATCTACCGAACTATCAAATTTTGTAGTAGTTATATCTTTTAAAAGTGTGCACGCCTCTTCTAATGAATATAGCTTAGTATTATCAATTTTGTCAATTACAGATTTTCTATTTTTTGTTAATTTGCTCATTCTAAATTCAAATTATTTAGGCGGTTGCCCTCCTTTAACATTTATTCCCATTGATCTTGCAGTACCAGCAATCATTTTCATTCCTGATTTAACGGTAAATGCATTTAAATCTACCATTTTATCCTCTGCAATTTTCTTTATCTGATCCCAAGATACTTTTGCAACTTTATTGATATTAGGCTCTCCAGATCCCTTCTTTACTTTTGCAGCTTGCATTAATTGAACCGCTGCAGGTTGAGTTTTTATTACAAACTCAAAAGATTTATCCTTATAAATGGTAATAACTACAGGTAATATCTTTCCAGGCTTATCCTGAGTTCTTGAATTAAATTGCTTACAAAATTCCATGATATTGACACCAGCTGCTCCTAAGGCAGGGCCTACAGGAGGAGAAGGATTAGCAGCACCACCCCTTACTTGTAATTTGATAACTTTACCTATTTCTTTTGCCATAATATTAATTAAGTTTTTATGATTCTAAATTTGGAAGCAATAAAATCATAAGTCTCTGTAACATTTATTTTTATAACTTTTCAACTTGCATATAGCTTAATTCCAAAGGAGTTTTCCTCCCAAAAATTCTAACCATTACCTCAAGTTTTCTTTTTTCTTCATTTATTTTTTCAATTGTTGCATCAAATCCATTAAATGGTCCATCAATAACCTTAACATTTTCACCATGGATGAATGGGATAACAATATCTGTTTCATCCTGTAGAGACAATTCATCAACTTTTCCAAGCATTCTATTTACCTCAGCCTGTCTCATAGGAATAGGTTCTCCACCCTTAGTTTCCCCTAAAAAACCTATAACATTTGTTATAGATTTGATTATATGCGGAATTTCTCCAGAAAGATTTGCTTTAATCATGATATAACCAGGAAAATATGTTTTGTCTTTTGTAACCTTCTTCCCTTTTCTTATCTGGACAACTTTTTCTTGTGGAACAAGAATTTCCTCTACAAAACTACTCATACCTAATCTAGAAATTTCATTTTCAATATAGGTTTTAATCTTGTTTTCTTGGCCACTAACAGCTCTAACAACATACCACTTATTTTCTGAATTGTTCTCTGCCATTTAATTTATCAAATTAAAATATTCCTTGATTATCCTACTGAAAACACTATCTAATCCCCAAATAATCAAAGAAAAAATTATTGAAAAAACTCCTACTAATACTGTTAGTTCTAAACCTTCATTAAAGCTTGGCCAACTAACGTGATTTTTTAGTTCTCCGTATGATTCCTTAAAATATTTTAAAATTCCTAACATATTATTTTTTCTTGCACGGGTTGAGAGACTCGAACTCCCGACACCTGGTTTTGGAGACCAGTGCTCTACCAACTGAGCTAAACCCGTAAACATAAGTCAAGGTATTTCGTTAGTAAAACAAAATACCTTAACATTAAATATTTATGGATTTTATTATTCTACGATCTCAGTTACCTGTCCAGCACCAACTGTTCTACCACCTTCACGAATAGCAAAACGTAATCCAACACTCATTGCAATTGACTGAATTAATTCAACATTAATTGTTAAATTATCTCCAGGCATAACCATCTCAACACCAGATGGTAATTCAATTGTTCCTGTAACATCAGTTGTTCTAACATAAAACTGAGGTCTGTAGTTGTTATGGAAAGGAGTATGTCTTCCTCCTTCTTCTTTCTTTAAAATATAAACTTCCGCTTTAAATTTCTTATGTGGAGTAACAGATCCTTGTTTACAAATCACCATTCCTCTGCTAATATCAGTTTTTTCAATACCTCTTAATAAAATACCAACATTATCACCAGCTTCACCTCTATCTAATATCTTTCTAAACATTTCAACACCAGTAACAGTAGAAGTTAATTTCTCTGCTCCCATACCAATGATATCAACTGCATCACCAGTATTTGCAACACCTGTTTCAATTCTACCAGTTGCTACAGTACCCCTTCCTGTAATTGAGAAAACATCCTCAATAGGCATTAAGAAAGACTTTTCAACATCACGCTTTGGTAATTCAATCCATGAATCAACATTTTTCATTAATTCCATAACTGAATCAACCCATTTTTGCTCACCATTTAGAGCTCCTAATGCAGATCCAGCTATAACAGGACTATTATCTCCATCATACTCATAGAATGTTAATAATTCACGAATTTCCATTTCAACTAGTTCCAATAACTCATCGTCATCAACCATATCAACTTTGTTCATAAATACAACAATTCTAGGAATACCAACCTGACGACCTAAAAGTATGTGCTCACGTGTTTGTGGCATTGGGCCATCTGTTGCAGCAACAACAAGAATAGCTCCATCCATTTGGGCCGCACCAGTAACCATATTCTTTACATAGTCGGCGTGACCAGGACAATCAACGTGTGCATAATGACGACTTTCTGTCGCATACTCAACGTGAGCTGTATTAATTGTAATACCTCTTTCTTTTTCTTCAGGTGCATTATCAATTGAATCAAACTCTCTTTTCTCTGATAAACCAGCATTTGCCAATACAGAAGTAATAGCAGCAGTAAGTGTAGTTTTTCCGTGATCTACGTGTCCAATTGTACCTATATTTAGGTGCGGTTTCGAACGATCAAAATTTTCCTTTGCCATAGTATAGTTTTTTTATTGCTTTTAAAATGAGCGCAAATATAATTTTTTATGGTTAATTAACCAACTAAATTGCTGTTTTTTTTTCAGAGAAGTAAAATCAGTAAAAACTTATCGTATTATTCTACTTGCTATGCCAATATGCAATTGCAATAAAAAGTAGCTGAAATGGGGCTCGAATAATAGCTATATTTTTATCAATATTTAATGCAATTTGTGCTTGCTCATTCTCTATTAGGAATATATTAGCTGGAAAAACTGCAATTAACAGAAGAATCAATCCTATAGCAGAATATTTACGATATTTAGTTAATAATCCTATTCCAAATAAAATTTCAAAAAACCCACTTATAAGTACTAATTCATGATGAAATTTCAGATATGGAGGAACTATATTTAAATAATATTCTGGATTAACAAAATGATCAATTCCAATTGTTACATAAAAAAAACACATAATGTAAATTGAAATTGTTTTAATTAGTTTCATCTCTTAATATTTTATAAAAAAAGCCTGCAATTGCAGGCTTTTTATTAAAACTTAAATATAATTTATAAAACAGGTATTCCATTAGAAACTGTAAGAGGCGCTACTCCATATACATCTGTAGTGAAATTTACTAAATTTGGATGAGCAACAACTCCCTTCCAAAGTTCAGAATCTAAATATGAATCAACAGATTCTGGACTTGAAAAATAAT
>CAZXST010000014.1:0-18481 GCA_964643205.1 uncultured Flavobacteriaceae bacterium
TTTTTATACGAAAGTGTATCAGAATCGTAATAATATTTTACTTTAGGCATAATTTAAAATTGTATTTTTGTATATTCTTATGATTGCAAAAATAATAATGCAAATATAACAATAGTTTTACATTATGTGTAATTTAGTTTAATGCTAATCTGAAAAATGAATTCTCAAACAATTAGAAATAAATTTTTAGATTTTTTTGTTACTAAAAATCATCAGATACATTCTTCTGCACCCATTATTTCAAAAAATGATCCTAGTTTAATGTTCATTAACTCTGGTATGGCACCATTCAAGGAGTTTTTCCTCGGGGAATCTAATCCAAAAAGTAAAAGAATTGCTAATAGTCAAAAATGTCTTCGCGTATCAGGGAAACATAATGATTTAGAGGAAGTTGGAATAGATACTTACCATCATACATTTTTTGAGATGCTTGGCAATTGGAGCTTTGGAGATTATTTTAAGAAGGAAGCTATTGAATGGTCTTGGGAATTATTAACAAAGGTTTATAAAATTAACCCAGAAGATCTATATGTAACAATATTTTGTGGATCTAATAAAGACAATATTCCATTAGATACTGAAGCATATGATATATGGAAAAAAATACTTCCAGAGGAAAGAATACTAAATTTTGGAAAGAAAGATAATTTTTGGGAAATGGGAGATCAAGGTCCTTGTGGTCCATGTAGTGAAATTCATATTGATTTAAGGAGCAAAAAAGAAAAGAAAAATGCACCTGGAAGAGATTTGATAAATAAGGATCACCCAAAGGTTGTTGAATTGTGGAATTTGGTATTTATTCAGTACAATAGGAAGGCAAATGGCAAATTAGTGAATTTGCCTAAAAAACACATTGATACTGGGATGGGGTTTGAGAGATTATGTATGGTTATTCAGGGTGTAGATTCCAATTATTCGACAGATATTTTTAGACCTATCATTAGAGAAATTGAAGTTATTACCGCATTGGATTATGGAAAGGATAATGATACGGATGTAGCCATGCGTGTAATTTCTGACCATTTAAGGGCAGTTTCTTTCTCAATTTCTGATGGTCAACTCCCTAGCAATTCTGGAGCTGGATATGTTATAAGACGTATTTTAAGGAGAGCCATTAGATATGCTTTTACCTTTTTAGATAAAAAGGAGCCTTTTATATATAGATTAGTAGGGACTCTAGTTAAAAATATGGGGAAAGCATATCCAGAAATAAAATCACAAAGAAAACTAATAGAAAACGTGATAAAAGAAGAGGAAAACTCTTTTTTAAAGACCTTAGATCAAGGACTGATACTATTAGATGAAATAATCAATTCAAGTAAGAAAAAGATAATTTCTGGCAAAAAAGCTTTTGAATTATATGATACATTTGGGTTCCCTGTTGATTTAACCTGTTTAATATTAAATGAAAAGGGACTTGAACTTGATATAAAAGGATTTGAAAAGGAATTAGAAAACCAAAAAAACAGATCAAGAGCTGCTAGTGAAAAATCAGTTGATGATTGGGTAGTTTTGATTAATGATCCAGTACAAGAGTTTATAGGGTATGATTCTCTAGAATCTAAGGTAAAACTAGTAAAATATAGAAAAGTAATTTCATCCAAAGATGGGGAATTGTATCAGTTAGTATTTAATTTAACTCCTTTTTACGCTGAATCAGGGGGTCAAGTAGGTGATAAAGGCTATTTAGAGTCTCCAAATGGAGATATTATATATATAACTGATACAGTTAAAGAAGGTAATTTATCTGTTCATATAACGAAAAACTTACCAAAAAATATATCTGAGACATTTAATGCAGTTGTAGATAAAAAGCAAAGGTTTAGAACTCAGTGTAATCATACTGCAACTCATCTTCTTCATCAAGCTTTAATTGAAGTCTTAGGAGATCATGTTCAGCAAAAAGGTAGTAGAGTAAGTTCTGATAATCTACGTTTCGATTTTTCACATTTCTCTAAAGTAAATATGGAGCAGTTAGCTGAAATTGAAAACTTTGTTAATGCTCGAATCGAAGGAAAATTAGTTTTAGAAGAAAATAGAAATGTTCCAATTGATAAAGCTATTTCTGATGGTGCAATTGCTTTATTTGATGAAAAATATGGAGATACAGTGAGGACCATTAAATTTGGAAACTCATATGAGCTTTGTGGAGGAACTCATGTAAAAAACACTTCTGATATATGGCAGTTTAAGATAAAATCTGAGGGTGCTATAGCTTCAGGAATAAGAAGAATAGAGGCCATTACGTTTGATTCAGTAAAAGAATATTTCACTGATAAGGAGAGTGAGTTTAATAAAACAAAGAAATTACTAAATAATTCAGGAGACATTGTCAAATCTATTGCTGAGTTAATAGATGAAAATAGTAGACTAAGAAAGGAAAGAGCTCAATTTATAAAGGAAAAAACTGATTCAATCAAGCATTCGATCAAATCTGAAATAAAAGCATCTAAGGGAATTAGGTTTATTTCAAAAAACGTTTCCTTAAGTCCATCAGCAATGAAAGATTTAATTTTTAGTCTTGGAAATGAATTAGATAATTTATTTATTATTCTAATTTCTGAATTTAATTCTAAGGTATATATAAGCTGTTATATTTCTAAGAATCTTGTAAATACCAAAAAGTATGATGCTCGTAAGGTAATTAGTGAATTATCAAAGCATGTTAAGGCTAATGGAGGTGGACAGCCTTTCTATGCAACTGCTGGTGGAGATTATTTAAAAGGAGTTAAAAAGCTTTCTGATGCATCCTTAAATTATCTTAAAAAAAATTAACAATAAATTTCATGGAATTTTCTAGAGATTTATTATTAGAAATTCACAAGCATATTAAGCCATTTATAAATAGGACACCTGTTTTACAATTTGATTTTATTAATAATTTATGCAAGAGCAATGTTTATTTTAAATGTGAGAATTTTCAAAAAACAGGCTCTTTTAAAATAAGAGCAGCTTCGAATGCACTTAACTCTCTTTCAAAAAAGTCTCGGAAAAAAGGGGTCATAACTCATTCATCAGGAAACTTTGCTCAGGGTTTAGCATGTGCATCCAATTTACAGAACATAAATGCTTATATAGTTATGCCAGAAAATGCTCCAGGAATTAAGAAGCACTCTGTTTTGAAATATGATATCAATTTAGTTGAATGCAAATCAACTCTTGAAGCTAGAGAAAAAACAACTTCTAAAATTTTATTAGAGAATGATTTACATTTTATTCATCCATCTAATAATATTGATGTTATACTGGGAAATTCTACTATTGGAACAGAACTATTAGAAGAACATCCAGATTTAGATTACATTTTAGCACCTATTGGAGGAGGAGGATTAATCTCAGGAATTGCAATAGCTTCAGATGTTTTTTCTAATAAATGTAAGGTAATAGGAGTTGAGCCGAAACTAGTAGATGATGCCTACAGGTCTTTAAAGTCAGGAGTTATTGAATACAATACAAACACAAATACCATTGCAGATGGATTAAGAACTAATTTAGGTGATATTAATTTTCCAATAATCAAGAAATTAATAAAAGATATTATTTGTGTAAATGAAGATGAGATTATAAATGCATTGAAAATTTTTATTGAAACATTAGATGTTATTATTGAGCCTTCAAGTGCAGTAGCACTAGCTGGATTGATTGCTAATAAAGAATATTATAGAAATAAAAAAGTAGGAGTGGTTATTTCTGGGGGAAACGTAGATTTAGAATCTCTAAAACTTTTAATAAATTAGAAAAAGCCTTTTTCCATCTGTATTTTCTAATAAATTTTCCTTGTTCCTTTGTAACAATTCTTTCTTTTCTTTTAATAAGTGCATTAATATATCCAAAAAAAACAAAAAATATCATTAAGAACCTACCTGTATTAATCGAGGTTTTTAATACAGAAATTACACTTAGAATCAGCCCAAATCTCATCTTATATAATGCTTCTCCTTGAAGAAATCTAGAATTATAACTATAGTTTGCTCCTGTATGTTTTAGATGTTTAACAATTAATGATTTATCTGTTTTTATTTCCCAATCATTAAATTGTGCAGTTAGAACATCTACTGTATCCCAGCCTATTGATTTTCTTAATCCTTGAATATCTTCAAAGCATTTTTTTCTATAGGATTTAATTGGCCCTCTAACATGATTCTTTGATGAGATTTTTTCATATATCCAATTGTTTTTTTTCTTTATATATAGATTTCCACCAGCTATTCCGACTTTTGGGTCACTATTGAATATATTTATAATTGTTTCAAGATAATTTTCAGGTAATATAATATCAGAATCAAATTTACATAGTATATCATAATTTGAATCAAGCTTTTCTAACCCTTTATAAAATGCTCTAATAACTTTTTCTCCAGGAATATGTGCTTGGTTTGATTTTATGTTTATATATTTTATCCAAGAAAATTTATTGCAATATTTTTTTAAAATATTTTCAGAGTTATCACTTGAATTATCATTTACAAGTAATAGTTTTTTTGGAAGAAATGTCTGTTTTACTATTGAGTCAAGAGATTGTTGTAGGTACTTTTCTTCATTAAATACAGGTATTATAATATAAATATTCATAGACTTATTCATAATTTTTCTGCATAGACCAAATAATATCTATTAGTAAATAGCCTAAGTAATGGTCTAAAACCTATTTTTCTAACAGGGTTTGTAAATTTTTTAGAATCTATAATTTTCCATCCTGTTTTATTAAGTAGCCAATCAAATTGCCAATCTTCAAATTCATGATAATGTCTATCTCTTTCATCATTATTATTTTTATAGGCACTTGCAAACCATAATCTTAAAGGAATACTTGTCACAAGTTTTTTTGCTTTAATGTCTTTAAGTACACTATAAGGATTTAGTAGATGTTCAAAAATTTCAAATGCAGTTATAACCTCAGCATTTGAATTTTTTATAGCAGATCTGTCAATGTCAAGATCTTCCCCTGAGGTATTATTTAAATTATACCCATTTTTTTTTATTAATGATGACAGTGTGTTTTGTATTCCTAGATCTAAAATTAACTCGTCTTTTCCTATATGTTTTTGTAAGAAATCAAGTGTTATATTAAATCTTTTATATGGGAAATTATCATTATACATTTATCAATTTTAATATTGATAAACCATTGCATTAATATGCATGCCAGCCCCTACGCTAGCAAAAATTATAATATCACCAGAATTAAAAACATGATTGTCTAATTTTTTTCTTCTAATTAAATCAAACATTGTAGGAATAGTTGCAACGGAACTATTACCGAAATATTTAACTGTTAAAGGCATAGTTTCTTCATCAAATTCCATGTCATACAATTTATATAGCCTCTTCCCCATAGCAGTATCCATTTTTGCATTTGCTTGATGGAGTAATATTTTTTTTACATCAGATATTTTAACTCCAGCTTCTTCAATACACATTTTAATTGCATTTGGAACAGTTGTTAGAGCAAATTCATAAACTTTTCTGCCATTCATCTTTATATATCTGGTATTATTATTCAAATTTTTATTGTTTGATTTTCCATAGAACAAATAATATAGCTCATCTACTGTATATGATTCAGTTTTATGTGACAAAATTCCACCTTCCTCGTTTGAATCTTCAATAATAGTTGCTCCAGCGCCATCTGCAAAGATCATTGAATCTCGATCGTATTTATCAATTACCCTAGATAAAGTATCAGCCCCTATAGCTAAACAACGTTTTGCCATACCTGATTTTATAAAACTTTTTGCTTGAATAACTGCCTCAAGCCATCCTGGACATCCAAATAAAATATCATAGGCTACACATTGAGGATTTTTTATTTTTAATAAATTTTTAATTCTTACTGCTAATCCAGGGAAAACATCTATTTCATCTGACTTATATTTTACATCTCCAAAGTTATGAGCAAGAATAATATAATCAATAGTCTCAGGATCAATATTGGCATCTTCAATAGCATTTTTTGCAGCAATAAATCCAAGATCAGATGCATTTAAATCTTTGTTTGCATATCTTCTTTCATTGATTCCAGTAATATTTTTAAATTTTTCAATGATCTCGGAATTAGGTAAATCAACTTTACTGCCATCTGAATTATGGAATGAACTATTTATAAATTTAGAATTGTCTTGAACAATTTCTGGGACACAACTCCCAGCACCTATTATTTTTAGCCCCATTTTTTAATTCTCTATTAGTTTCTATGTTAAACTTATTAAATATTAATAATTAATTAAAATATTAACTACTATATTCTTCTATTGAAATACAATTGCATATTAAATTTCTATCTCCGTGCGCATCGTCTACTCTTCTAACTGATGGCCAAAATTTATTTTCTTTTAAATATTCAATTGGGAATACAGCTTGTTCTCTTGAATACTTATAATCCCAAGTATCTGATGTAATCATTGAAAGTGTATGGGGAGCATTTTTTAGAATGTTATTTTCATCATTTTCTGAACAATTAGATATTTCTTTTCTAATTAATAACATAGCATCACAGAATCTATCTAATTCAGTCTTACTTTCACTTTCGGTTGGCTCAATCATCAATGTACCAAGAACAGGGAATGAGACTGTTGGAGCATGAAATCCGTAGTCAATTAATCTTTTAGCAATATCGCTAACATCTATTCCATATTTTTTAAATGGCCTACAATCAATTATCATTTCATGTGCAGCTCTTCCAAATTCTCCAGAATATAAAATTTCATATTTTTTTGATAATCGCTCTTTTATATAATTTGCATTTAAAATTGCAACTTTTGTAGCTTTAGTTAACCCTTTCACCCCTAGCATTGATATATATCCATATGATATTAGGCATGCTAATGCTGAGCCATAAGGAGCAGCTGAAATAGCACTTATAGGATTTGATCCACCTACATTAATAATAGGGTTTGAAGGCAGGAATTGAGATAGATGTTCAGCCACACATATAGGTCCAACTCCAGGACCACCACCACCATGGGGAATTGCAAATGTCTTATGCAGATTAAGATGACAAACATCTGCTCCAATTATTTTTGGATTTGTTATACCAACTTGAGCATTCATATTTGCTCCATCCATATATACTTGTCCTCCGTTATCATGTATTATATTTGTTATTTCTCTAATGTTCGACTCAAAGACCCCATGGGTTGAAGGATAAGTAATCATTAGTGCAGCTAAATTTTCTTTATTATCAATAGCTTTTGTATTTAAATCTTCTATATCAATATTGCCTTTTTCATCTGATTTAACTACTACTACTTTCATCCCTGCCATTACTGCACTTGCTGGATTCGTTCCATGTGCTGATGATGGTATTAAACATATATTTCTATTATTATTTCCTTTGCTCTTATGAAACGCCTTAATTACCATCAATCCTGCATACTCACCTTGAGCCCCAGAATTGGGCTGTAATGATACTGCGGAAAATCCTGTAATTTCTTTAAGTTGATTTTCAAGTTTTTTTAACACATAATTATATCCTTCTGTTTGTGATTTTGGAGCAAATGGATGAATATTTCCCCAACGATTCCAGCTTAGTGGCAGCATTTCAGCGGCTGCATTTAATTTCATAGTACACGATCCTAATGATATCATAGATCTAGTCAGTGATAAATCCCTGTTTTCTAAAGATTTTATATATCTCATTAACTCAGTTTCTGAATGATATGAATTAAACACAGAATTTGTCAAAAATTTAGTTTTTCTAATAAATGATTTGCTAATATTAATCTCTTGTTCAATTTTATCTAATTTGGTAATTTTTTTTGCTGCAATCTTTGAAAAAACTGAGATTATATCATTTAGATCATCTCTAGTAGTTGTTTCATTTATAGTTATTGAAACTATATTTTCACTTGGATAATAGAAATTTATCTCTTTTTCTTCAGCGTCTTTTTCTATATCATTCCTGTTAGTTTCAATCCTTATAGTATCAAAAAATGATGAATTAAGCTGATTTAATCCTAGGGATTCTAGATTTTTTGCCAGTGTCACAGCTTTAAAATGAACTTTATTAGCAATTTCTTTAAGTCCTTCAGGACCATGATAAACTGCATACATTCCGGCCATAACTGCCAGAAGTACCTGAGCGGTACAGATATTAGATGTGGCCTTATCTCTTTTTATATGCTGTTCTCTTGTCTGTAATGCCATTCTAAGAGCTTTATTTCCGTCAGCATCAATCGAAACACCAATAATTCTTCCAGGTATGTTTCTTTTATAAGCTTCCTTAGTTGCAAAATATCCTGCATGTGGTCCGCCATATCCTAGGGGTATTCCAAATCTTTGAGTTGTTCCAATTACAACATCTGCTCCAATTTTTCCAGGAGATTCCAATAGGACAAGACTTAATATATCAGCTGCAACTGCAGTTTTGATATTATTTGAAATACATTTTGAGATAAATGAATTAATATTTTTTATTTCCCCAGATGCTCCTGGATATTGAATTAATGCTCCAAAAAATGTTGAGTCATAATTAAAATCTTCAATATTACCAATAACTAATTCAATTCCAATTGGCTTTGATCTTGTCTTTAATACGGAAAGTGTTTGTGGGAAGATATCTTCTGAAATAAAGAATTTAGATACATTGTTTTTTTTCTGATCTCTATCCCTTACAGCATGTAATAGGCTCATTGCTTCAGCTGCCGCAGTACTTTCATCTAATAATGATGCATTAGAAATTTCCATTCCTGTCAAATCAGTTATCATAGTCTGGAAATTAAGTAATGCTTCCATTCTTCCTTGCGATATTTCTGCTTGATATGGAGTATATGCTGTGTACCATCCTGGATTTTCTAAAATATTCCTTTGGATAACAGCAGGTAAATATGATTTATTATATCCCAGTCCTATATAGGTTTTAAAAACTTTATTTAATGCTGATATTTTTTTAAGATGCATTAAATATTCAGACTCACTTAATGGATTGTCCAATTCTATAGGTTTTTTTAATTTTATGTCATTAGGAAGGGTTTCATCAATAAGCTGATTAAGAGAATTGGCTTTAATTACTTTAAGCATCCTTTTGATATCTTCATCTCTTGGACCAATATGTCGTATTAGAAAAGATTCAGTATTCATTTTAATGATGAATTAATGGATGTAAAAGTACTTAAATAATCATATTTTTGTAATAATATCTGATATTAATTATTAAATAAGATTATAAGTTTATCAACAAGTAAAAATCAGATAAAATTTCTAAAACCTTTGTATTTTTTATTTTAAATTTTTGTTTGAAGAAATTACTTTATTTTCAAGCTCTTTTTTATAGTCTTCAATTTTTTGACTTAATTCATCATTATTAGTTGCTATTATTTGTGCAGCAAGAATACCTGCATTTTTTGAACCATTAAGGGCTACGGTTCCTACGGGAACTCCATCTGGCATTTGCAGGATTGAAAGTATTGAATCCCAGCCATCTATTGAATTTCTAGATTTAATAGGCACACCTATTACTGGAAGTGTAGTTATTGATGCAATCATTCCAGGTAGATGTGCTGCACCACCAGCTCCAGCAATTATCACTTTAATACCTTTATTTTTAGCATTTTGTGCATATTTAAACATTTTTTCTGGAGTTCTGTGTGCTGATACTATTTCTACTTCTGAATTTATTCCAAATTCATTTAAGATATCTATAGCATTTTGCATGACTGGAAGATCACTTTTACTCCCCATTATAATTCCAACTTCTAGCATATTATTTTGCAGTTACTTTAATTATTTTTCTTATTTCCTTAGATAGTTCAATTGCATCATTTATATTTTTATTAGCAATAGTTATATGCCCCATTTTTCTATTTAATCTAGATTTTCTTTTTCCATATATGTGAAGCGTTACCCCTGGTAATTTCATTACCTCTTCAATATTTTCATATACAACATCACCTTCAACTTTGTTCTCACCTACCAAATTTAACATAATTCCTGGAATTTTAATAGATGTATCCCCTAGAGGTATATTAAGAATACTTCTTAAATGTTGCTCAAACTGAGAAGTATGGCAGCACTCGATCGTGTGATGACCAGAATTATGAGGTCTTGGTGCAATTTCATTAATTAAAACTTTATTGTCTTGAGTTAAAAACATTTCTATTGCTAATAGGCCAATGTTATTTAGTGACCTAGATAATTTTGTTGCGATTTTAAATGCAGTTTCCCGGATTGAGTCTGTAATATTTGCTGGACATATCACTTGCTCCACTAGATTTGATTGTTGATTAAATTCCATTTCAACAATTGGAAAATTTGATTCTTCATTTGATTCATTCCTAGAAACAATTATAGACAACTCTTTTTGTATTTTAATTTTTTCTTCAACTATACACTCTAGATTTGGAAGCTTTTTGAGTTGATCATTGTTCTCTACAATTTTAACGCCTTTCCCATCATATCCAAATTGAGTGCTTTTCCAAATAAAAGGGTATGTTAATTTATTTGCTAGCACATCCTTTTCAATCGATCTTAAACTTGCATGAATTTTAAAATCAGAAGTTGGAAGGTTATTTTCTTTATAAAAAAGCTTTTGTAGCCCTTTATTTTGAATTGTTTTAATATTTTCTGAGGAAGGATAAACTTTTTTACCTAAAGATTCTAATTTTTCTAATGCATCAGCATTAACATTTTCAATTTCAATAGTTATGACATCTGCCTTTTTGCCAAAATTTACAACAGTATCATAATCCATTAAATCCCCTACATAAAATTCTGAAGCTAGATTACTGCATGAAGCATCTTTACTTGGATCAAGTACAATTGTATATATATCAAGTTTTGCACATTCTGAAATTAACATTTTTCCAAGTTGACCTCCACCTAGGATCCCAAGTTTAAAATTACTAGAGAAGTACTGCATAATTGATTAAATTTAACTAACGCAAAAATACATTTTAATATTTAATCAATTAGAAATTAACCTATTGATTTGATTATATTTGTTTTAATAAATTATCTTCATAACAATAAATATATTATTAATGAAAAATATTGTTTTATTTGGACCTCCAGGAGCAGGTAAGGGGACTCAGGCTGAGATTATTAAGGACACTTATAATTTATTTCATATTTCAACTGGTGATGTTTTTAGATACAATATTAATAATAACACCTCCTTAGGGATTCTTGCAAAAAAATATATGGATAAAGGAGAATTGGTTCCTGATGAAGTCACAATTGAAATGCTTAATAATGTTGTTATAAGTAATTTAGATTGTAATGGTTTCATATTTGATGGATTCCCTAGAACTACTAGTCAAGCATTAGCCTTAGATAAGCTCATGACTTCAAATAATACAATGATATCAGCAATGATAGCGCTTGAAGTTGAAGACAACATACTTATTTCAAGATTAATAAAAAGAGGAGAAACTAGTGGAAGAGTCGATGATTCTAATGAATCAATTGTAAAAAATAGAATAATTGAATATTATAAAAAAACAGCAATCCTAAAAGAATATTATCAAGAAAAGGATAGATATTATGGAATTAATGGTGAGGGTCAAATAAATGAGATCTTTACAAGATTAAAGAAAGTATTAGATTCTCTATAACTGGTTAATTTTAAATACAAAATAATATTGTTATGACAGAAGGTAATTTTGTTGATTATGTAAAAATAAATGTTACTTCAGGCAAAGGTGGTAAGGGATCAGTTCATCTAAGACGTGAAAAATATGTTGCTAAAGGGGGTCCCGATGGTGGTGATGGAGGTAGAGGAGGTCACATAATTATTAGAGCTAATCCAAATTATTGGACTTTATATCATTTAAAATTTAAAAGGCATTTTAAGGCTGAGCATGGAAATGATGGAGGAAAGAATAGAAGTACAGGTGCTGATGGAACTGATATTTACATAGATGTTCCTCTTGGTACAGTTGTTAAAGATTCAGAAACTCAAAAAAAAATATTTGAACTCACTCATGATGGTGATAAGAAAATTTTATGTAATGGAGGAGAAGGAGGTAGAGGAAATTGGCATTTTAAGTCTTCAACAAATCAAACTCCAAGATATGCTCAACCTGGGAACCCTAATGAAGAAAAGCAGGTTACATTAGAATTAAAAATATTGGCTGATGTTGGTTTAGTTGGATTTCCAAATGCCGGAAAATCAACTTTATTGTCTGTAATTACTGATGCTAAGCCAAAAATTGGGGACTATGAATTTACTACTTTAAAACCTAATTTAGGCATTGTTAACTACAAGGACTATCAAACATTTGTAATGGCTGATATTCCTGGAATTATTGAGGGAGCTGCAGAAGGTAAAGGTCTTGGCCATTATTTTTTAAGGCATATTGAGAGAAATTCTATTTTACTTTTTTTAATTCCATCCGATTCAGATAGCATTAATAATAGATATAAAATTCTCCTCAATGAATTAAGGAAATATAATCCAGAAATGTTAGATAAGGACAGATTATTAGCTGTTACAAAATCTGATTTACTAGACGATGAATTAACTAATGATATTTCAATAGAGTTAGAGAAGCAACTTGATGTTGATTATATTTTCATTTCCTCATTGACGAATCAAGGGGTTTCAGAGTTAAAAGACAAATTATGGCGTATGCTAAACAGTTAGTTTAATCTAATTCATATGAGCTTTTATAATATTTTACTGTTTATTTTACTAATATTTAATTTTCAGACACAACACTATTACATAGATTCTTTAATTGATAATAAGCAGTATATGGTTGCAGAGAAGGTTATTATAAATTCCATAAAGGAAAACCCAAATAATCAGATATTAATAAAGAAATTAGGAGATTGCTATGGTTTCATAAAAGACTGGGATAATGCTATAATTCAATATCAAAAATTAATTGAATTAGACAGTGATAATTCTGTGTATAATTATAAACTTGGAGGAACATTAGCAGCTAAGGCTAATGAAACTAATAGATTTAAATCACTTAGTCTAATTAATAAATCAAAGAAATATCTCTTAAAATCTGTGAAATTAGATAATAAGAATAAGCCTGCAATGTGGGTATTAATTCAAATTTTCACAGAACTACCTCAACTATTAGGTGGCGATAAATCAGTTGCATTGCAGTATGCTAGTGAATTAGAAAACATTTCTCTAGTTGATGGCTTATTTGCAAAGAAATATATTTATGACTTCAAGGATGATCATAAAATGTCAAATATATATTTGAATAAAATAATTAAAAATTTGGATTTTTTTAGTTTGGAATATGATTATAATTATTTGAATTTTAGGATCGGCGAATTATGTGCTATCAATAAAATAAATTTAGATAGAGGTATAATGCAATTAAACTATTACATAGAAAATTTTACTTCTAGAGACAGGTCTACTCCTGATTATGCATATTACTTGCTAGCAAAAATATATTTGCATAAGAATGATTATTCTAATGCAAAAGAGCAACTAGATAATGCATTTGTTTATTATAATTCCAACAATATAAATAATAATAGTTTTTATAAGGAATTATTGAAATTGAAAAAACATATTTCTCAATGAGAATTCATTTTATAGCAATTGGTGGAGCAGCTATGCATAATTTGGCTATAGCATTGAAAAACAAAAACTATATAGTCTCAGGGAGCGATGATGTTATAAATGACCCTTCTAAATCAAGATTAATCAAGTATGGTTTATTGCCAAAAAAGGTTGGGTGGTATACTGAAAACATTTCTAAGAAACTTGATGCAGTTATCCTTGGAATGCATGCTAAATCAGATAACCCTGAACTGTTAAAAGCAAGAGAATTAAACATAAAAATATTTTCATATCCTGAATTCATTTTCAATCAATCAAAGAATAAATTTAGAGTAGTTATTGGAGGAAGTCATGGTAAAACTACAATAACGTCTATGATCCTTCACGTTATGAACTTCAATAATGTTGAAGTTGATTATATGGTTGGAGCTCAATTAAAGGGCTTTGATGTAATGGTTAAAATAACTGAAAAAAATAAATTTATAATATTAGAAGGTGATGAGTATCTAACTTCTCCCATAGATTTACGACCTAAGTTTCATTTATACAAACCTGATTTAGCTTTAATCAGTGGTATAGCATGGGACCATATTAATGTGTTTCCCACTTATGAGATTTATTTAAATCAATTCAGAATCTTTATTGATTCTATTCAAGAAAATGGAACATTAGTATACAATAGTGATGATACTGAATTGAATAATATGGTTAAAAAAACAGTTAATAGGATAAATAAAATTTCTTATCACACACCTTCTTATTTTGTTAAAAATAATGTTACATATCTAGACGTAAAAAATAATAGCATTCCATTAAAAATTTTTGGTGAGCACAATTTAAATAATTTAATGGGTGCTAAATTTATTTGTCACCAAATGGGAATTAATGAGGATAATTTTTTCAGTGCTATAACTTCATTTGACGGAGCAAGTAATAGATTAGAATTGATATGTAAAAGTTTAAATTCAATTGCCTATAAGGATTTTGCTCATTCCCCAAGTAAGGTCAAGGCTACAACCTCAGCAGTAAAGAGCCAGAATTTAGATAAAAAGATTGTAGCATGTCTTGAATTACATACCTATAGCAGCTTGGATATTGACTTTATTAAGCAATATAGAAATACATTAAATGCAGCAGATGAAGCAATAATCTTTTATTCGAAAAAAGCACTCAAATTAAAATCGATGAAAGACTTAATAGATACTGAAATTAAACAGGCATTTAATCATAAAAATTTAACAGTGATAAATAACAAGGAGGATTTAATTAATCATATATCATCATTAGAATATTTTAATTTAGCATTGTTGATGATGAGTTCTGGGAAATTTGAGGGATTTGATCTTGAAATAATAAATAATTTTATGAAGAAATAAATTTATTCATGAATAAACACAATATAACAGATATATTTTTTGATTTAGATCATACTTTATGGGATTTTGAAAAGAATTCTAATTTAACTTTTATCAAAATTTTTGCTTTAAATGAATTAGATATTGATATAGACATATTTTTAAGGGCATATCATCCTATTAATGCTAGTTATTGGGATTTGTATAGAGAAAATAAGATATCTAAGGATAAGTTAAGATTTAATCGACTAGCTGACACATTTAGGAAACTAAAAATTCAAGTAGAGGATACCATGATAAATAAACTCTCCTATGATTATATAGATAACCTAACTGATTTCAATAATCTGATTCCAGGAGCAATAGAAATTTTAGAATATTTAGATAATAAATATAATATGCATATAATCACTAATGGTTTTAAGGAGGTTCAAGAAAGAAAATTAAAAGAATCAACAATTACTAAATATTTCAAAACAATTATAATCTCTGAGGAAGTAGGATACAAAAAACCTAATCCTATAATATTTAATTACGCTTTAGAAAAGGCGAATGCAGTAAATACTAGCTCATTAATGATAGGGGATAGCTATCAGGCAGATATTTTAGGAGCTATTAATGTTGGTATAAATGCAATTTTATTCAATTATCATAATATTGATCCTAGTGATGATATTATTTCAGTAAACTCCTTGTCTGATTTAACTAGCTATTTATAGCGTAGCTTATATTCTTTGCCTTATTACCTCATATAGAAAAATTCCACTTGCCACAGATACGTTTAATGATTCAATTTTCCCAAACATTGGTAATTTTACTACCTCATCAGATAATTTAAGAACAGAGGAGCTTATACCTCTCTCTTCTGACCCCATAATTATTGCTACAGATTTTTTTAAAGATAGATCATAAATGTTTTTCTTTGCCTTTTCACTAGCAGCTATAACCATAACTTTTGAAGATTTTAGATGATAAATAGCATCCTTTATGTGACTTACTTTGCAAATAGGCACATTAAAAACTCCACCTGCGCTTGTTTTTACAGTATCAGCATTAATTGGTGCGGATGATTGATTTTGAATTATAATTGCATCAACTCCTGATACTTCGGCTGTTCTAATTATTGCACCAAAATTTCTAACATCGTTAATTTGATCAAGGATTAATATTAGTGCGTCCTTTTTTTTCTCAATTTCTGCTATAATTTGGTTAATCTCATAAAATTTTATTGGTGAAATTCGTGCAATTACTCCTTGATGATTTTTTTTAGAAAGCCTATTTAATTTTTGTGTTGGAACATAGGATGATTTTAGTTTATTTTTTCTAATTAGTGCTTCAAGTTCATTTATTAATCGTCCAGTTAACCCGATTTGAATAAAGATTTTATCTATTGTTTTTTCCTTTGATTTAATTGCCTCAATAACCGATCGTATTCCGTATATATCTATATTATCTTTCATTTAACCTTATCTTATAAACTCTATATAAAAAATATTTAATTAATTATAAGTATAGTGTTTTTACTTATTACTATTAATATAAAAAACTTCTGAATTACCATTATTATTTCCTATAACTAGTATAGGTTCATCACCTTTAATTATTTTTAATGATTTTGCATTTCCATTTGTGTATAATCCAGTTTTTTCTGGACCGATTGCGATGTAATTATCCATCTTATTTGATATTAATACTATTGCAAATTGATTATCAAGCCTTGGTGTTTCTACTTCTGTATTATATATATTCCCACCAATAATTAAATCTTCATAACCATCATTATTTATATCATATTTATCGCTACTTAGTATTGGAATTGTTTGAGCTAGCTCTGGCAGTTTATTTGTTCTAAATGTTGTATCACCATTATTTATTAATACTATTGAAGCAAACTCTGTTACTTTTCTCTGGTATGCACTCGATACACCTTCACCAAATATATCTTCAAGACTGGCTGTTGCGAATTCATTAAATGATGGTATTTTTTCTCCTATAAATGGCATTTGTTGAGTTGAGCATTCCTTTCCTCTTAATGGCACGTATTCGTTTTTATACTCATAACTTAATATTAAATCATGTGTTCCATTGTTATCAAAGTCATCTGCAAATACTTTAAGTGGTTTTGTTTTATTTGTTTTGTATTTTGTGTTTGTACCTACATTACCAATAATATAATCCTTATATCCATCATTATTTATATCAGTTTCTTGTATATCAAACCACCATCCATATATTTCATCTAGATTACTCTTATTTGCTATATTAGTGAAGTTACCCTTATTATTAATAAATATTCCAATATTCGTCCACTCTCCAACACTGATAAAGTCTTCCCATCCATCGTTATTTATATCTGTAGCAATTACTTTATTTACAATTCCAAAATTTTCAAATTCAGCTGCTATTTTATAGGTTACATTTTTATATGTCCCCTTATCGTTTTCATATATTATTGATGGCTCATGCAGTGGATATTTTTGCGGAATAATTCTGTTTCCTATAATCAGGTCTTGATCACCATCTTTATCAAAATCTATTTTGCATACTGATTTTCCACTGATTGTATAATCTTCTATTTCTTTCTGATTACTTCTTGTGAAGTTTCCATTACCATCATTTAGGTAGATTCTATCTTTCAAGTTATCTGATCTTTGATTAAACTCATTTCCACCGCTTACTATATATAGGTCTTGATCGTTATCATTATCTATATCAATAAAAATTGACTCCATATCCTCATAATTTGCATCTTCAAGAAATACTCTGTTCAATTTCTTTTTATATTCATTATTGTTTTGAATGAATAGTTGAGCTGCTTGACCTTTACTACCACCAATAAGTATATCTTCTAGATTATCATTGTTTACATCACCTGATGTAATTGATGGTCCTAGAGTGGATTGTTTAAACGGCAAAAGTATTTCTTTTTCAAAGTCATTAAAATCGTTTTCTATATTCGTATAATTGAGTGGATTTGTGCTGCTTTTAATAAACCAATAATCATCACTATTTTGTGTATTATTGTTTATAGAGCCATTTTCTTCGTATAGTTCAATTGTCTGGTTTGCTTTTATATTTGCTAGTTTTTCTATTTTCCCTGAATTCCATCGAATTATTAGAGAATCTACACTTTTTATACTTCCTAGTCCAAAATGAATATCATTATCCACGGCAGATAAATACCCCCTTACTCGTTTTGACTCTTTTGTTTTTGTTATATCGTTATATTTAATAGTTACTTTGGCAAAGTTCTCTGAGGTACTACCGTTAGTAACTACTTTTATATAATTACCCAATTTTTTTTCTCTTGAAGTGTTTTTAAGCAAAAATGCTTCTTGATCAATATTGTTAATTATAAGATCTTGATCACCATCATTGTCTAGGTCTGAGTAGACTGCACCATTGGAGAATGTTGGCTCTTTTAGATCAGAATACTCTGAAATATCTTTAAAGTTTAAATTTCCTGTGTTTTTATACAAAATATTAGCTAGTTTCTCTGATGGAAGTGCATTATATAATTCTTCTTTTACTTCAAGAGGAACTTTTCCATTATATAGTATTTTTTCTTTATTTATTTTTATTCTAGAATCATTATCAGACCCATACCTTCTATATCCGTTGGTTACAAGTATATCTTCAAGTCCATCATTATCAT
>CAZXST010000015.1:0-17253 GCA_964643205.1 uncultured Flavobacteriaceae bacterium
TTTTCTGGGTCTGCTGCAAAAAAGAAATAACTATGTTTTTCATAATTTAAAACAGCATCAATAGCTTGAATTGAAGGCATTGAAATAATTCCAGGAGGTAACCCATAATATTTATAAGTATTATATGGTGAATCAATTCTTAAATGCTTATTTAATACTCTTCTTATTATTGTGTTTTTATATTGGTCAAGTTGGTATGCAGCAAATTTTACAGTAGGGTCAGCTCCTAACTTCCAATTATTTTTTAGCCTATTCATATATACTCCAGCAATTCTTGGAAGATCAATATTTTCTTTTGATTCTTCATATACAATAGAAGCAAGTATCATTACCTCAATTTTTGATAAACCTATTTTATTTGCTTTTTCAACTCTATTATTTTTTTGCCAAAATCTTGTGTATTCCTCAAACATTCTTTCGTTAAATTTTTCAGCATTTATATTCCAGAAAGAATTATAACTATTAGGAATATACATTGATAAAATGTTTTTCTCATCAAAACCTTTATTAATAAAATAATCAGTTTTAAATGAAGTTAAAAAAGACATACTATCAGCTTCTATCTGATTTGAAATTTTTCCAGCAAGGTCATTTAAATCCTTGACATTATTAAATGTCACATCAACAGTAATATTATTAGATCGAATTGAATTTATTATCTGATTATTATTCATCCCTTTTCTGATGATAAATTTTCCAGGTTTTATGTTATTTACATAATTTTTTCTTTCTGCTAAAACAGTAAATGTTGAAGGATCTACAATATATTTTTTTAACTGCTCAATTAAATCGTTATAATCTGAATTAGATCTAATATATATGTATTTAAAGTCTTGACTAAAATTAGTATTGGATGCAAACATTACATTATATACATAATATGAAAATCCCCCCATTATAAATAATCCTATAATGGATATTGCTATAACTATCTTTTTTATGTACATATTAATTGAAATAAATATTCATTTTTATATTCCCCTTTAAAATACACCCAATCTTTTTTTAATCCTACTTCTATAAACCCCAAACTTTTAAATAAACTAATACTGGGTTTATTATCCTCAATGATATTACAATATAATTGATGGAGATTTAAGTATTTAAAACCATATTCTATTAGAATTTTTAATGCCTCTTTAGCATATCCCTTATCTCTATTATTTTTATTAATAACTATTCCTACACCAGCTTTTAAATTTTTAAAATCTACGTCAAATAGATCAATTAATCCTATAGAAACATTGTCATAATCTGAAATCACCAACCTTAATTGATTGATTTGATAGATATCTAAATGTGAGTTTTCTAGATATTTTGATAATGTATGTTTTGAAAATGGGCGGGATGTATTACTTATCTCCCATATATCTTCACTATTTTCCGTTGAAAATAAATAATCTATATCCTCAGGCTCTAAGGCTCTTAAAAAAATATTTTTACCCTTTAATATCTCCATTGATTTCACCTTTATAAATTTCAGCAACAGCCCCATATAACCAAATATTAGAAAAGTTATCTCCTACCCTGTTAAACGACACCTTCAGATTGCCTCCTTTCATTGAAATTATGACTTCTTCTTTATTTATGATTTTAGAATAATTTAAAACAACTGCTACTGCAACTGCACCAGTACCACATGAAAGAGTTTCATCTTCAACACCTCTTTCGTAAGTTCTTACTTTACATAATGAACTGTTAGAATTAAACTCTATAAAATTTATATTTACACCTTCGTCTTTATATTTGTCACCATATCTAATTTTTCTGCCCTCATTAAATACATCTATCTTGTTAATATCATTAGAGTTTATTACAAGATGAGGAGAGCCATTATACAAATATATATTATCAAAATTTTTATCTATTAAATCATAATTACTCATATCAATATCATTCATTTTTACTCTAACATAATTATTTTCTATAATTTCTGCTTGATGAATACCATCAGAAGCTTGAAAAGTTGCTGAGTTTTTTATAATACCTAATTTTTTAGCAAATTGAATCACACATCTAGCTCCATTACCGCACATGCCTAATTCTGAGCCATCTGAATTGAAATATTTCATAGTAAAATCAAGATCATTGTTGTCTTCTATTAAAATCAACCCATCAGATCCTATTCCGTATCTTCTATCACAAATACTAGAAATAAATTCAGTATTATTATAGTTGAAATTTAGATCTCTATTATCAAGTATAACAAAATCATTGCCTGTGCCTTGATATTTGTAAAACTGAATTCTCATTAAAAGCAAATATAGGAATAATTGTATCTAAAATTTGATTGTTAAATGTACGTTAAAAATCTAATTTAAAAATTAGATAATTTATAGCTTTATAGTTGTATTAATATCTTATTAATTATGAAAAAGTTTCTCTACTTGTTTGTAACATTAGTTCTAACTTTATTTATTGGAATTAAAGTTAACTCCTATTTTAAATCAATTGAAACAAAAATCAATTCACTTTCTAGCAGCATTGTCAATGAAAAAAATTTATTAAATACTGTAAAAAGTTCTGATGAAAATACCTTTAAAAATCTAAATTTCCAGAAACCAGATTTTGTTGAGGTGGCAAAAAGAACAATAGATAATGTTGTTCATGTGAAAAACTCAACAAATATTTCTAATGATTTTAGTCTAGAGGACTTAATCTTTGGGAGAAGACAGCAACGCCCACTTATTGGTACTGGATCTGGTGTAATTATTTCTCCCGACGGCTATATCATTACCAATTCACATGTTGTAAAAAATGCTGATAAAATTGAAATAACTACAAACAGCAATCAAACATTTGATGCAGAACTTGTAGGAAGTGACGATCAAAATGATATTGCATTATTAAAAATTAATAGTAATGAGGTTTTGTCATATGCTACTTTTGGTGATAGTGACTCTACACAAATTGGGGAATGGGTACTTGCTGTAGGAAATCCTTTTAATTTAAATTCTACAGTCACTGCTGGAATAATTAGTGCTAAATCTAGAAATTTAGATCCTTCAGGAAGAACAACACAGTCATATATACAGACAGATGCGGCTGTAAACCCTGGTAATTCAGGGGGTGCATTAGTAAATACAAAAGGGGAATTAATTGGGATAAATACAGCAATACAATCTCAAACTGGATCATACATTGGATATTCATTTGCTGTTCCAAGTAATATTGCGAGAAAAATAATTGAAGATATTATGGAATTTGGAGTAGTTCAATATGGTTTTCTTGGTGTAACTGGCTCTTCACTAAATAGTTCAATATCCAAAAGGTTAGGGACAAAAGATACGGAGGGATTTTATATTAATTCTGTTGAAGAAGGGTCTGGTGCAAATATTGCTGGAATAAAAAGTGGTGATATTATTAAACAAGTTGATGGAATAAACATCAATAAATTTTCTGATTTAAAAGGTTACTTATACTCCAAAAGACCTAATGATATAGTTAAGATAAAATTAAAAACTAATTCAAAAGAAAAATTAGTTTCTGTTAAATTAAATAAGAACGAAAGAATTCAATTTTATCTAATCGGAATATTAAAAAATATGAGTAAAGACGAATTAATTAAATCTAATGTTTCTTCCGGAGTAAAAATATCTGAATTTAATAATAATTATAAAAAGTACTGGGAAGATTATGGAATTAGGATTGGTAATATTGTAAAATCAATTAATGGCAACAAAATACATACAATATTAGATGTTGAAAAAATTTTAAAGTCTAGAAAATATAACGACCCTATTAATATTGAAATAATTAATGATAATAATATTACAGAAAGGTTTAATTTTAGATAAATTTACCTTTTAGATCATTAGTAATGAGAATTGATATAATTACTGTAGTTCCTGAATTATTAAAAAGTCCTTTTGAATCTTCTATACTTAAGAATAGTATTGATAAAGGTATTGTAGATATTAAAATTCATAATCTAAGAGAATATTCAAATAATAAATACAAGTCCGTAGATGATTATCAGTTTGGAGGTGGTGCAGGAATGGTTTTGATGATTGAACCAATTGATAAGTGCATTTGTAAATTAAAAAGTGAAAGGAAATATGATGAGGTAATTTATCTTTCACCTGATGGAGAGAAATTAAATCAATCCATTGCAAATAAATTCTCATTATTTAATAATCTAATTATTTTATGCGGGCATTATAAAGGAATAGACCAAAGAATACGAGATCATTTAATTACTAAGGAAATATCCATAGGTGATTATGTCTTGTCGGGTGGTGAACTTGCTGCCGCTATCCTTTGTGATAGTATAATTAGATTGATTCCTGGAGTTATTGGGGATGAAACTTCTGCACTTACAGACTCATTTCAAGACAACTTACTTTCTTCCCCTATATATACAAGACCTAGAGAATATAAAGGATGGCAAGTCCCTGAAATATTAATCAGCGGGAATACTAAGGAAATAGAAAAATGGAAAATGGAAAAATCAATAGAAGCTACTAAAAATAAAAGGCCTGATCTAAAATAATTTTTTATAAAGAATAAAATTATAATTGTTAATTATCATTTAATTGTTATTTTTGCTGGCGTTTCAGGTTAACCTCTCAGCAAAAATTGTTCATGTTATCCTGATATAATTAAAATAATAAAAATGAGTTCACTAATTAATTTTGTAGAAGATCAATTTGTTGAAAAAAAAGAATATCCAGCATTTAGTTCAGGAGATACAATAACTGTCTATTACGAGATTAAAGAAGGTAATAAAAAACGTGTTCAGTTTTTTAAAGGAATTGTTTTGCAAAGAAGAGGTAACTCCTCCACTGAAACCTTTACAATAAGAAAAATGTCAGGTTCAATTGGTGTAGAAAGAATATTTCCAATTAACTCACCTTCAATTCAAAAAATTGAATTAAACAAAAAAGGGAAAGTTAGAAGAGCAAGAATATTTTACTTCAGAGATCTTACAGGTAAAAAAGCTAAAATTAAGGAGAAAAGAAGCTAAGTATACTTATTAACAATTGTTAATAATTGTAGTTAAAAAACTGTTGAAATTAATTTTTATATTATTTACGACTTTTAGGAATTATTAATCTATATTAGATTTAAGAATTTGAAGCAAATGCTAAAGTCGGCAACGACACAAGTTCAAAGTAAGAAACGTTCTTTTACATAAAATTGTTTTCAAAAAAGCAGAAAGCAGATTGCGTAAGCAAGAAGCCAAAGCAATGCTTTAGTGAATAAGTGTGTGCCTGCACAAGTTTATAACCTAAAGCAAAAATGTTCGAAAGCAAATCTTGAAAGTTCGCTGGAAAGAGGAGCCAAAGAACAAAGTTCTGAAAAGAAACCCCCATGCAAATGGAGGTAGAAAATAAGAACAAAAAGAAAACAATTAAACAGAAATCAGGAGGAAATGTAAGCAAAAGAGAGCAATCTCCGAAGCAAACAAGGAGACCAGATTTCGAATGAATGCGAATTGAAATCAAGACAAAATGCAAATTATGTCAGAACCAGCAATGGGGAAATGGTTACAAGACAAATTCATAAAAAGCCATATTAGAGTAGGAAACTACGATAGTATGGCTTTTGTTTTTTATATCTATTTCATATTTTCTGTTATTTCTCAATGTCAATCATTATCTTTGAAAAACTGATTTTCTGATATTTAAATGTCTAAAATTATTTATACTAAGACAGATGAAGCTCCTGCTTTAGCAACCATATCATTTTTACCAATAGTAAAAGCTTTTACAAAATCTTCTAGAATAAATATTGAAACTAGAGATATTTCACTTTCTTCAAGAATTTTAGCTAATTTTTCTGAAAATTTAAAAAATAATCAAATTATAGAAGATGATTTAGAATATTTAGGAAAACTAGTTAATGAACCCACTGCAAACATAATAAAGCTCCCAAATATAAGTGCTTCCATTCCACAAATTAAAAACGCTATTAAAGAACTACAGCAGTTAGGCTATAATTTACCTGAATATCCCGATGATCCAGAAAATAATTCTGAAAAAGAATTTAAAAGAAAGTATGATTTAGTTAAAGGTAGTGCAGTTAACCCTGTATTAAGAGAAGGAAATTCTGACAGAAGAGTTCCTAATGCAATAAAAAATTATGCTAAAAGTAACCCTCATTCAATGGGAAAATGGGATAAAGATTCACTTACTCATGTGTCTACTATGAAATCCGGTGATTTTAGAAATAATGAAAAATCATTAACATTAAATATTGAAAAACAGATATATATTTCTCATACTAATTTAGAAGGGAAAGAAGAAATTTTAAAAGATGATTTCCTAGTTCAAAAAGGAGAAGTTATTGATGCTTCTGTGTTAAATAAAGAAGCTTTAGTTGACTTTATACAAAATGAAATAATTGATGCTAAAAATAGTGGATTACTCCTTTCATTACATCTTAAAGCAACAATGATGAAAGTAAGTGATCCAATAATTTTCGGGCATGTAGTAAGGATTTTTCTTGAAGATGTTTTCAAAAAGTATTCAAAGATATTTAATGAACTTGAAGTAAACCCAAATGATGGTATTGGAACTTTATTAGATAAGGTAAGTTCTTTAGAACCAGAAATGTCTAAAAAAATTATGGAAGACATAGATATTGCAATTAAAAAAGGACCATACCTAGCAATGGTTAATTCTGATAAAAACATTTCAAATTTACATGTTCCTAGTGATATAATAATTGATGCATCAATGCCAGCAATGATTAAAAATTCAGGAAAAATGTGGAATAGAAATAATGAAATGATGGATACAAAAGCGATTATTCCTGACAGCTCATATTCATTAGTCTATAAAGCAACTATAGATTTTTGCAAAAAAAATGGAGCATTTAATCCAAAATTTATGGGGAGTGTTTCAAATATTGGATTAATGGCAAAAAAAGCAGAGGAATATGGATCTCATGATAAAACATTTGAAATTGATCAAGATGGAAGTGTGCTTATAAAAGATATAAATGGAGAAATACTTATTGAACAAAAAGTAAAAAAAGGAGATATCTTCAGAATGTGTCAAGTAAAAGATAAAGCAATAAAGAATTGGGTAAAACTAGCAGTTGAAAGAGGAAAACATACAAAAGAACCTGTAATATTTTGGTTAGATAAAGAAAGATCACATGATATTGAACTAATAAGGAAGGTAGAATCATATCTTAAATATTATAATACAAAAGATATTGAAGTAAAAATATTGTCTCCATATGAGGCTACTAAGTATACATTAAAAAGAATAAGTGAGGGAAAAAATACAATTTCTGTGACAGGAAATGTTCTAAGAGATTATTTAACTGACTTATTCCCAATTCTTGAAGTAGGAACAAGTGCAAAGATGCTTTCAATAGTACCCTTAATGAATGGAGGTGGGCTGTTTGAAACTGGTGCTGGAGGATCAGCTCCAAAACATGTACAACAAATTATGGAAGAAAACCATTTAAGATGGGATTCTTTAGGTGAATTTTTGGCGCTAGAAGTATCTTTAGATCATCTAGGAAAAAATAATAATAACTCGAAAGCATCATTACTTTCAAGTTGTTTAGGATTAGCAATTGAAAAATTGCTAATGACAAATAAATCTCCTTCAAGAAAAGTCGGCGAATTAGACAATAGAGGTAGTCATTTTTATTTAGCATTATATTGGTCAGAAGCATTATCAAACCAAACTAAGAACATTGAACTTAAAAATGAATTTAGTAAGATGTATGATTTATTAAAAAATAATGAATCTAAAATAGTTGAAGAAATTAATAAACATCAAGGTAAAAGTGTAAATCTTGGTGGATATTACTCAACAGATATTGAAAAAACAGAAAAAATAATGAGACCTAGTTCAACATTGAATAATATTATAAACACTCATTAATTAATTTAAGATTTGAATAGAAATTTTATCAAAACTACAGAACAAGACTCTTTATATGACAATTTAGAGTTAAAATCTACGATTGAAATCCTATCAGAAATTAATCAAGAAGACAAAACTGTTGCTTATATTATTGAAAAAACAATACCAAAAATTCAACCTCTAGTAGATATTATATATAAAAAAATTACGCAAGGTGGAAGATTATTTTACATAGGATCAGGTACTAGCGGAAGGTTAGGTATATTAGACGCTTCTGAATGCCCACCAACTTTTGGCGTTGATAAAGGTTTAGTTATTGGAATTATAGCTGGAGGAGATAAGGCTATAAGAGAATCACAAGAATTTGCTGAAGATTCATTAACTCAAGCTTGGACTGATTTAAAAAGTTATGATATTACAAAAAAAGATGTGGTAATTGGTATAGCAGCATCTGGAACAACTCCTTATGTTTTAGGAGGAATAAAAAAATGTAACGAAAATAAGATAACTACTGGTTGTATTACCTGTAATAAAAAATCACCTCTATCAACAATATCAAACTACCCTATTGAAGCCGTTGTAGGTCCTGAATATATAACTGGTAGCTCACGAATGAAATCTGGTACAGCTCAAAAATTAATTCTAAACATGATTTCATCAACTGTTATGATTAAATTAGGGAGAATAAAAGGAAATAAAATGGTAGATATGCAACTTGCTAATAATAAATTAGTAAAAAGAGGAGAGGAAATCGTAAAGTCGGAATTAAACATTACAGAATCAAAAGCAAAAGAATTACTTAAAAAAGACAATAATGTCAGAAAAGCAATTGACAATTATAAAGAGAGTACAATTGAAAAAAAATAAAATACAAAAAGGGCTTACATACTTGATAGGTTCATTATTGCCAATTATTATTGGCCCTGTAATAATTCAAATAGGTGATACAAAATATGATAGTGTATTAAATATTTACACTTTTTTGGGTGTATTTTTCTGTGTAATAGCTATATTTTTGATATTTAAGGGAATATTTAAAATAATTAATACTCTCTTTGAAAAATGATTTATAATTTTAATGCAGGAAATTAAATATTAATATTATTTTCTAGAATATGATTTCTATAACCCTGAAAGACGGTAGTAAAAAAGAATATAAGAAAAATATTTCTGTAATTGATGTTGCAAAAGATATTAGTGAAGGCTTTGCTCGAAATGTAATAGCAGCAAGCTTCAACGGTATTCCTGTAGAAATTTCAACTAAATTAAATAATGATGGATCATTGGAATTATACACATGGGAAGATAATGAAGGAAAGAAAGCATTCTGGCATTCTTCCTCTCATGTTTTAGCTCAAGCATTAGAAGAATTATATCCTGGTATTAAACTAACTATTGGACCAGCTATAAAAAACGGGTTTTATTACGATGTTGACTTTAACAATCATGTATTAACAGATAAAGATTTTGATAAAATAGAATCTAAAATGATAAGTATATCAAGAGAAAAACATGATTTCAAAATGAGATCTGTATCAAAAAAAGATGCTATCAAATTCTATAAAAAACTATCAAACAATTATAAAATTGAATTAATAAATGATCTGAATGATGGAGAAATCACTTTTTGTGATCATTCAAGCTTTACTGATCTATGTAAAGGAGGCCACATACCTAATACCGGTATTATAAAAGCTGTAAAAATAACTAATGTAGCTGGAGCATATTGGAGAGCAGATGAAAAAAATAAACAGTTAACTAGAGTTTATGGAATTTCATTTCCAAAACAAAAATTACTTAATGAATATCTATTAAATGTAGAAGAAGCAAAAAAAAGAGACCATAGAATAATTGGAAGAAAATTAAATCTGTTTACATTCTCAAATAAAGTTGGTTTAGGCCTACCACTATGGCTTCCAAAAGGTGTTGATTTAAGAAATAGGCTTGAGGATTTCCTTACAAAGGCTCAAAAGAAAGCAGGATATGAAATGGTAATCACTCCTCATATAGGGAATAAGGAACTTTATATCACTTCTGGACATTATGAAAAATATGGCGAAAACAGTTTCCAGCCAATAAAAACACCAAAGAAAGATGAAGAATTTATGTTAAAACCTATGAATTGTCCTCATCATTGTGAAATTTATAATTCTCGAAAATTTAGCTATAGAGATTTACCAATAAGATATGCAGAATTTGGAACAGTATATAGATATGAACAAAGTGGAGAATTGCATGGATTAACAAGAGTTAGAGGCTTTACTCAAGATGATGCTCATATTTTTTGTTCTGAAGAACAGCTTGGTAAGGAGTTTAAAGATGTTATTGATTTAACGCTACATGTATTTACAAGTTTAGGTCTTAATAATTTCTCTACTCAAATCTCATTAAAAGATCCTGATGATTCAGAAAAGTATATAGGTGATAAAAAAATATGGGAAAAATCAGAAAATGCTATTTTAAAAGCAGTTAAAGAAAAGAAACTAAATTATAATATAAAATCTGGTGAGGCTGCATTTTATGGTCCAAAATTAGATTTTATGGTAAATGATGCATTAGGTAGAGAATGGCAGTTAGGGACTATTCAAGTAGATTATAATTTACCTGAAAGATTTGATCTGACATATAAAGGGAAAGATAATAAATTACATAGGCCTGTTATGATACATAGAGCTCCTTTTGGAAGTTTAGAAAGGTTTGTTGCAATATTACTTGAAAATACAGCAGGTAATTTACCATTATGGCTTACACCTAACCAAGCTATAGTTCTTCCCATAAGTGACAAATATGAAAAATACTCTAAAAAAGTTTTAAATTTGATAGAAAATAACGAAATTCGCGCCCTGGTTGATAGCAGAAGTGAGACAATGGGTCGTAAAATCAGAGATGCTGAATTAAGTAAGATTCCATTCATGATAATCATTGGTAAAAAAGAAAATGACAATAATATGATCTCGCTTAGAAGTCATGGAGGAAAGGATTATGGAATGATTAAATTGGAAAAATTTATTCAGATAGTCAACCAGGAAATAAATAATGTTTAACTAAAATTTAAGATTATAGCTTTAAGAAGAAAAGTTTATAGACCTAGAAGAAGAAGAGAAGATCCTCATAAGATTAACTCAAAGATTGAAGCACCCGATGTTAGATTAGTAGGTGACAATGTTGAGATAGGGATATATCCAGTTACTAAGGCTCAAATGATTGCAGATGAACAAGGGCTTGATCTTGTAGAGATATCACCAAAGGCAATTCCTCCTGTATGTAAGGTAATGGATTATAAAAAATTTCTATTTGAACAGAAAAAAAGAGAGAAGTTTTTAAAATCAAAAGCATCAAAGGTTGTTGTAAAAGAGATTAGATTTGGACCTAACACAGATGATCATGATTATGAATTTAAAAAAAAGCATGCAATTAAATTCCTATCAGATGGGGCAAAACTTAAAGCTTTTGTCTTCTTTAGAGGAAGATCAATTATATATAAAGATAAAGGTGAAATTCTATTATTAAGACTTGCACAAGAACTAGAAGAATATGGTACTGTTGAACAACTACCTAAACTTGAGAGTAAAAAAATGATAATGATAGTTACACCAAAAAAAAATAAATAAATTAAGAGAAATGCCAAAAATGAAGACAAAATCCAGTGCAAAGAAAAGATTTAAGTTAACTGGATCTGGAAAAATAAAAAGAAAGCATGCTTTCAAGAATCATATTCTAACAAAAAAATCAAAAAAGAGAAAGTTAGCATTGACTCATTCAACATTAGTTCACGAAAGTGATACAGATAATATAAAAAGACAGCTAAGACTAAAATAATACCTTAGCAGGTAAGTATAACCATAAATTTAGGTAAGTAAAAGAGTTAAAAACCACCTAATTTAAAAAAATAGAAAAATGCCAAGATCAGTAAATTCTGTAGCCAAAAGAGCTAGAAGAAAAAAAATAATTAAACAAGCAAAAGGTTACTTCGGGAGAAGAAAAAATGTTTGGACTATAGCTAAAAATGCTGTAGAAAAAGCAATGCTATATGCATATAGAGATAGAAGAAATAAAAAGAGAAATTTCAGATCCTTATGGATTATGAGAATTAATGCGGCTGCCAGACTAAATGGCCTAACTTATTCAGAGTTCATTAACAAACTCAAAGCAAATAATATTGATATTAACAGAAAAGTGTTAGCAGATTTAGCAGTCAATAATCCTGAAGCCTTTAAAGAATTGGTTAATAAATTAAAATAGTAGAACATAAAATCTAAATATATTCATGTTTTTACAGGATCAATGATTGAAGCTAATAGGTTAGTTTTCGACCTGTCTCAAATAAATATCAATTCAATTGTAAAAGATGAAGCTAAATCTGCGAACTTAGCTGGTTTTGGAGTTCCAAATTTTTTATACACGCATAAAGTATTTGTAAAAAAAAAGCACTTAGCGAAAGCTAAAAAATTAATCAAAAGGTTATCATTTATGCAAAACACCTAGAATGGAAGGTCAGATTCTTCTTCTGTATCAGGCTTAAATGTATCATCATTTGCTGCTGCATTCATTTTTGAGTGGAATTCGTAAGGAGAATCATAGCTTTCAATATCTTCAAATTTACCTAGTGAAGGGACAAACCTTAATCTAATTGTTTCAAGACCTCCATTTCTATGTTTAGATACTATAAATTCTGCTTCACCTTCAGTAGAGGATCTGTCATCATCATCCCAAGTATCAATTTTATAATATTCTGGTCTGTAAATAAATGAAACAATATCTGAGTCCTGTTCAATTGCTCCAGACTCCCTTAAATCAGATAATAGAGGTCTCTTTGATTGTCTACCTTCAACTAGTCTAGAAAGTTGAGATAAAGCAATAACAGGGATGTTTAGTTCTTTAGCAAGTGCTTTTAGATTTCTAGAAATAGTAGAAATCTCTTGTTCTCTATTACCCGTTTTAAATGTTCCTCCTGTAGTCATTAATTGTAGATAGTCTACAATTATTAATTTAACATCACGCTGTGAGACTAAACGTCTTGCTTTAGCTCTTAAATCAAAAATTGATAGTGAAGGTGTGTCGTCAATATATAATGGAGCCTTTTCAAGATTTTTTACCCTAACATTTAATTGTTCCCATTCATGCTTTTCTAGCTTACCTGTTCTTAGTTTTTCTGAATTAAGACCAGTCTCCGATGAAATCAACCTAGTTATAAGTTGTAAGGATGACATTTCTAAAGAAAAGAAGGCTACTGGAATGTTTTGACCTATTGAAATATTACTAGCCATTGATAAAGCTAAAGCCGTTTTACCCATACCTGGTCTAGATGCAATAATAATTAAATCACTTTCTTGCCAACCAGAAGTTAGTTTGTCTATTTTACTAAAACCTGAAGGCACACCGCTTAACCCTTTTTTATTGGAAATAGATTCTATTTTATTCTTCGCCTGAATTACCAAATTTTGTGCAGTTTCTGATGATTTTTTAATATTTCCTTGCGTAACATCATAAAGCTTAGCTTCCGCATTATCTAATAGATCAAAAACATCCTTAGTCTCATCATAAGAATCCATAATTATCTCATTTGAGATCTTGATAAGACTTCTTTGGATATATTTTTGGAGAATAATTCTAGCATGAAACTCTATATGGGCAGAAGATGATACTTTTTGAGTTAATGAAATCAAATAGAAATCTCCACCACATAACTCTAGTTTTGAATCTTTTTTTAATTGTGCTGAAACAGTTAATAAATCAATAGGTTCACTTTTCTGAAATAGTTTGTATATAGCTTCAAAAATAAATTGATGAGATTCCTTATAAAATGCTTCAGTAGTTAAAATGTCTATAACCTCGTCAACACCTTTTTTATCAATCATCATAGCCCCAAGAACAACTTCTTCTAAATCTAATGCTTGAGGAGGTATCTTACCTTTTTCTAAATTAATAATTGAATTGTGATCTATCCTAAGGCCCTGAAAAGAAGCTGACTGTTTCATTAAGGCTAATTTAGAAAATTAAACCAATTAGAGCTGATAATATTATTGATAATTCTTAACCTTTAATAAACATTTAAAGTGTTAATAAAAAAATAAAATTGTTAATAATAGGAGAATTATTAAGATTTATAAACTCCCATGTTAGAGTATTTATTCATTCTTCTTTTAACTAATTCAGATGAACTCATTTCTTTAAATTCGTTATATGCATTAACAATAGCTTGTTTTACAATTGTGAAAGTTTTCTCCCTATTTCTATGAGCTCCTCCTAAAGGTTCCTTTAGAATTTCATCAATTAATTTCATCTTTTTCATATCCTTAGCAGTTAACTTTAATGCAGATGCAGCTATTTCCTTATGTTCCCAACTTCTCCAAAGTATAGAAGAACAAGATTCTGGAGATATTACTGAATACCATGTATTTTCAAGCATCATAACTTTATCTCCTACTCCTATTCCTAATGCACCGCCAGAAGCTCCTTCTCCAACTATTAAAACAATTATTGGTACTTCTAATTTTGTCATTTCAAATATATTCCTAGCGATTGCTTCTCCTTGGCCTCTTTCTTCTGCTTCCATTCCTGGATAAGCACCAGGTGTATCAACAAGTGTAACTACAGGAATGTTAAATTTTTCAGCTTTTTTCATTAACCTTAGTGCCTTTCTATAACCTTCAGGATTAGACATTCCAAAATTCCTATATTGCCTTGTTTTTGTATTGCTACCCTTCTGCTGACCAATAAACATAAATGTTTGCTCATCAATTTTACCTAATCCACCAATCATTGCCTTATCGTCTCTGAAATTTCTATCACCATGCAATTCAATAAAGCTGTCTTTAAAAATTGAATTTATATAGTCTAAAGTATAAGGTCTATCTGGATGCCTTGACATTTGAACTTTTTGCCAAGGTGATAAATTACCATAAATTTCCTTAGTAACAATATTTAATTTCTTCTCTATTTTCTTACATGTATCAGTCATATCAACATCGCTTTTTTCTCCCAATATTTTGCATTCGCTTAGTTGATCTTCTAATTCTTTTATGGGAAGTTCAAAATCTAAATAATTCATAAACTAAATTTTATAAATTCAATGTATGTTTTAAAATTATAAAATCTAATATACATAATAACAATCATTATGTTTTTTTTAAGTATTTTAAAATTTTATTTTGGTATTTAAAGTTGCTTGTTTACATTGATATATATTAAGTATATAGCTAAAGACCCAAAAACAAAATTTGGAAACCAAACTGCAATAATTGGGGAAAAATCAGATTGTTGGGCTAATACCCCAAAGACCTTGTCAAAAAATACATATGTCATAGCTACAGCTATTCCAAATGCTAAGTTAATACCAGCTCCTCCTCTCCTTTTAACTGAAGAAACAGAAAATGCAATAAGAGTTAATATAAATATTGAAAAAGGTATGCTCCATTTTTTATGCTTAACAACTTCATATCTTCCTATATTAGATGATCCTCTTGCTTTTTCTTGATTAATAAATTTTACTAATTCAGAGTAATTAAGTGTTTCAGCTATATAATTGAGTGGAGTTAAATCTCCTAAATTAAATGAAAATAAAGTGTCTAATCTTCTTTTAGAAATAATAATATCAACACTATCAGTAATAGTTCTTTTCATATAGTTTGTTAATCTATATGTACTATCCTTTTTTATATATCTAATATTACTAGCATTAATTTTAAATTTTAATTTATTTCCATCAAAATGTTCTAAAGTAAAATTTGTTCCAATATTACTTTTTGTATTGAACTGGGTTAAATATATATATTCATTATCGTTGATTTTTCTAAAAATATTCTTGTCATCAATATCCTTTTTAGAACCTTTGAGGTATTTATATGAAAATTCGTTGAAATCTTTACTAGCATCAGGTACTATAAAAATTCCTAAAACAAGAGCTGTCAATGCAATCATTGCCGAACCAATAAGATAAGGTTTTATTAGTTTTCGCAACGAATAACCTGAACTATATAATGCTATAATTTCAGAGTTAGATGCTAACTTAGATGTAAACCAAATAACTGAGAGAAATAAAAATAAAGGTAGAAGAGAATTTGCAAAATATATAGTAAAATTATAATAATATTCTAGCACTTCATCAAAAGGAACCTGATTTGATAGAATCTTATCTATGTTATCCGCAAGATTTAAAACTATGGCAATCGGAACAAACAGAATTTGTATTGAAATATAAGTGATTAAATATTTCTTTAATATGTACCAGTCTACTATTTTCAATTTATTATAACCTTTTATCTAAAATTTTTACCATTTTATTTTTCCAATTTAAAAAATCTCCATCTATTATATGCTTTCTAGACTCAGAAATTAGCCATGAATAAAAACCTAAATTATGAATTGAAGCTATTTGTTTCGCTAAAATTTCATTTACCGAAAAAAGATGTCTTAAATAGGCCTTTGAATACTCCTTATCAACGTAAGTAATTTTATCATCATCTATTGCTGAAAAATCATCCTTCCATTTATTGTTTTTAATATTTATTATTCCTTTTGAAGTAAATAGCATACCATTTCTAGCATTTCTTGTAGGCATAACACAATCAAACATATCTATTCCTAAAGATATGTTCTCTAAAAGATTTATTGGTGTTCCAACACCCATAAGATATCTCGGTTTATCTTTAGGTAAGACTTCACATACTATTTCATTCATGGCATACATCTCTTCAGCAGGCTCCCCCACAGACAATCCTCCTATTGCATTTCCAAATGAATTTGTATTTGAAATATATTCAGCAGAGTGAATCCTAAGATCTTTATATGTGCTGCCTTGGACAATAGGAAATAAAAACTGCTTATATCCATATTTTTCATCTGTAGAATTAAATCTTTTGATGCATCTATCTAACCATGTATGTGTTAAATTCATTGATTTTTTTGCATAATCATATTCACATGGATAAGCAGGGCATTCATCAAAAGCCATAATTATATCAGCACCAATCAATCTTTGAATATCAATAACTTTTTCAGGTGTAAATAAATGGGAGCTACCATCTACATGGCTTTTAAACTCTACACCATTACTAGTTATTTTTCTTTTAGAAGCTAAAGAATAGACTTGATATCCCCCTGAATCTGTTAAAATATTTCTATTCCAGTTAATAAATTTGTGTATTCCCCCTGCCTTCTCTATTATTTCAACTCCAGGTCTTAAATACAAATGATAAGTGTTTGATAAGATTATGTCAGCATTTATTTCATTTTTTAATTCTTTTTGGTGAACGGCTTTAACAGTTCCTTGTGTACCTACTGGCATAAAAACAGGAGTTTGAATTTCGCCATGAAAAGTTTTAATACATCCTGCCCTAGCATTAGTGTTATTATCTGTATTATTAATAGTAAATTTCATAAATATGAAAAACAAATATAAATAACATTAAGGCAATTAATTCTT
>CAZXST010000016.1:0-14146 GCA_964643205.1 uncultured Flavobacteriaceae bacterium
AAACGGAAATTTAGGTACTGATCATGGAGAAATTGCTCCAATGTTTGTCTTTGGTAACCCTGTAAATGGGGGAGTTTCAGGAGTAAATGTTGACTTGACAGAGGCTTCTGAAGACAATAATTGGCAGATACAAACTTTTCAATATGACTATAGACAAACAATTGGCACTTTATTACAAGATTATTTAGGAGCTGATGACCAAGCTATTGATGCTACATTTTTCAATCATACAACTAATGAAAGCTTTTCTGAAAATAAGATTAGTGAATTAATAAAAACAGAATTTTCAGTAGCTGAAAACTGCTATACTAATACATTAACTGAAAATGATAATATTGAAAAACTATTTACTATAAGTCCAAATCCTTCTAGTCATTCTATTATTTTAAGTGGGTATAACTATAATGGAGATATTAGTTATAAAATATATGATCTAAATTCTAAGCTAATTTTAGAGGGTAGAGCCATCATTGAAGAACCTATTAATATTAGTTCATTTATGAATGGCATTTATTTGATTACACTAAAGTTTAACAATAGGGTAGAAACCCATAGAATAATAAAGAAGTAATTCTTCCTTAGGAATAAATCCTATTTTACATAATATAAATTATAGAACACTTTATCTGGTATTCTTAATGTCTGTAGGAACCGTCAGGTAGTTCTGTAGGAAAACTATATTGATCCGTTGTTAATAATGAGTATATAGCAGTATCAATAGTTTCTACAAGTTCATTTGTATTTAATATCCATTCATCACCAATTTCATTTAGCCTATTTTCTTGAGCTCCTAGAATTGATGTAATTGCCCAGTAAAAGTATTCTGCAGCCATACAGTCGTATTCACATGTGTAATCATAATATGTATACCATGCATTAGATGGATATGAATTAGGTATTTCTGTAAAAAAACCTCCTCTAGCGATATCCATAGCATTAGTTAAAGAAGTTCCAGGGTTTTCACCAAAAACATTAGGATAAGCATATGCGTAGCCAGAATGACTGATTATATGCCATATTTCCTCTAATGAAGCATCAAATTGGCCTTGTCGATTATTTATTACAAAATTTGGGTTAGTTTCATCGTCACCTAAGTCTTGTCCAATTCTATCATATGGAGGTTCAATATCTAGATCTGTATCATCTTTCCACATAATTATAAATGCCCTATTTTCAATCATTTTATTGTGAACTTCAACATTATCTACTATTTCATCTTCATTATTATCTAAATATTGCGCCAAAACATTAGCTGCATGTAGAAGTTTCTCATCATTTACTTCAGGTACTGCATAAATATCTATGCCAAAAACAGATACTTTTCTATTAGTTGATGAAAAACCTTGATCTGAATGACTTATTATCGTAAAATTAGGATCATTTCCAGGAGGTATATCAACAATATCTCCCTTACATGAAAAAACGTATAAGAAACTACCAATAAATGTGATTTGTAAAAGATAAATAAATGTAAATCTTAACACGATTTAATTATTATTTGTTATTACCATTTCTCTATTATATTGGCAGCATCCAGGTAAACTGCTATAGTTTTCCTCCATTGCAGAAATTAGTTCAGTATCATATCCAGAATCTGCTACAGCTTGATGAATTTTAATTGTAATTGAATCTAAACTAGATTTTGTTTTTATGTCTAGAATTTTTGTTGCCGTACTCCAAGAAGCTTCCTCTACTCCATCAACAGAAAGTGCAGCCTTTTCAATTGTAGTTTTACACATTCCACAATTTCCTCTAACACCAAAAGAAACTTCAGGATTAATAATTGAGCTTTCATGTTTAACAGTAACAGTTTCTGTTTTTTTATTGTTTTCGCAACTTATAATTAAAGTAGTTGCAATTAGAATTAAATATAGTTTTTTCATAATATTAATTTTTAAAAGGCGAATTATCTTGATGTTTTTTTATCGCAATTTTTGATAAATATAATGCAATGATTAATACAACAAAAGTAAAAAGCATATATACGGAATTGCTGAATTTGAATATAAAATAATTATAAAGACAATGAGTTGATGTTGCAATAACAAGCCCTGTGATTACTAACCTAGTTTTGTTTTTTAAATCAAATTTTGCTAGGCCTACAAAATAACCCATTAAAACTCCAAATGCAGCATGAGCAGGAATTGCAGTAAACATTCTACCCATTGCTATCTCTCTTGCCATATCTAAATTACCTAATACGTATAAAATATTCTCAATAAAAGCAAAACCTAAGCCAATAGTTGCAGAGTATAATATCCCATCATAAGGCTCGTTAAAGTCCTTTAGTTTGAAAGGATACTTCATTAGAGCATATAGCTTCCCTCCTTCTTCTATTAGTGCTACACCAAAAAATGAATAAAGAAATATGCTTTCAGCAAAAACCCCTGTCTTCTCTATAAATATTTCTAAAAATCCTACAGGCATTGCAATTAAAATACCGTACAAAAAACATTTTCTTATTATCTTGCCAGGCTCTTTGTCATACAAGTCTTTCTTATAAATGTAACTGACAATAAATATTGGAGGTACAATTGTATAAAATGCTGCGATAAAATAATAATAAATCTCAAGTCCAGTCATAAATATTTAATTTTTTAATGTACTAGTGTCTTTACCTGATCAAAATTAATTCTTATATATGTTCTTAATCTCTTCTTGTACTCATCAGTTAACCATTCAAGGAAATTAGGAGTGCTTTTACTAATACATTTAGAGTACCTCTTGATTAAATAATCTACATCATCATTAAGTTCCCTAACTAGGCTTAGTGCGTCATAAACATCTTTTGAATTTTCTACACACATTTTTGAATGATGTTCAATAGCTTTTTGTAAGACAATTTTTGAAGACTTGCCATTTCTTATAGAATCTACATAAACTTCATTAACATTAAAGTATAAGTTTTCTGAATTTGAAAAAAGTAATTGAATTTCTTCAGGCATTTCATATTTGAAACGACCTTCAATTTCCTCATCTGAAATAATACTATCTAAGTAATTATTTGGGAATTTAAAAATTTGTTGCCAGTTTATATCTGATCCCCACTGACCAAACCTATAGAAATTATTTCCTAAATCTATTACATCAAAAGCTAATTTATTATCTAAAATTCTTGATCCTCTTCCGATCATTTGGTAATATAATGTTAAAGATTTCGTAGCTCTATTGATTATAATACTCTCAACTGTGGGTTCATCAAATCCAGTCGTTAAAATACTTACAGATGTTAGAATTGCATTAGGTGTTTTTTTAAACCATTTTAAAATATCAGCTCTTTCTTTTTTTGTTGCAGTATTGTCTAAATGTTTAATATTAAATCCTGCATTTTTAAAAGTATCGTAAACAATTAGAGATGTATTAATTCCGTTATTAAAAATCAATGTCTTTTTGTTAATACATTTTTCTTCATATGCTAGAATTAGTTTAGAGAGCATATCATTATTTGTGTAAAGATCCTCAGAGGATTTAACTGTATAGTCCCCATTAGCACCAACAACAAGCGATGTTAAACCAACATTATATGTAAATAAGTCGGCTTTTGCTAAAAACTTATTATGAATCAGTTCTTTTATAGACTCACCTACAATCAATTCATCATAATTATCATTCATAGGAAGGTTTATATTTGAACTTAATGGAGTTGCTGTTACTCCTAAAATAAATGATGTGCTAAAAAACTTAAAAAGCTTTGTAAATGAATTATAATGAGCTTCATCAATTATTACAAGACCAACATTTGAGATGTCAAGCTTATCGTCAAGAAGCCTGTTGTTTAATGTTTCTACCATAGCAACGAAACAACTATAATTTTCTTGATCATCTAAAGAAGCTTTACTGTTAATAATTTTATTCTCTACTCCAAACTCTGTCAGCACTTTAGAAGTTTGATTACATAACTCAATTCTATGTGTCATTACCACTACTCTACTGGTATGATTTTTAAGATATTGTCTTACTATTTCAGAGAAAATTATAGTCTTTCCTCCGCCTGTAGGTAGTTGATATAGTAAATGATAGTCAGAAGCAGCAGTATCAAATCGTTTAAAGATTTCATAAATTGCTCCCTTTTGATAAGTGTACAAATCTTTGTCGTTTTTTGCTATCATTTTAATTTATGAAGATTTGCAAAAATAACAACTTTTCTTAGTTATTTAACAATTTTTAAGTGAAAAATTTTATCTTAATTGCGTATTTATTAATAAGTTATATTCAAATTGACAAAAGATAAAAATCATATTATAGTTATTATTCTTGCTGTTATTACTTTTTTTATAGTATATCAAGATAAAATTACTGGAGAAAAAAATACAATGAAAATACATGATGAAATAATAACTCTCGATACGCATTGCGATATTGACTTAAAGAATTTTACCGATAATAATAATTATACAATAAACACAAATTCTCAGGTAAATCTTCCAAAAATGGTAGATGGAGGATTAGATGTCGCTTGGTTTATTGTTTTTACCGGCCAAGATTCGTTAAATGAAAATGGATATAAAAGAGCATATAAAAATGCGATTGATAAGTTTGAAGCAATTCATAGACTTGTAGAAAGGTATGCTCCTGAGCAGATTGAGCTTGCATTATCAGAAGAAGATGTACATAAAATAAATGCAAAAGGAAAAAAGGTTGCTATGATTGGTATTGAAAATGCATATCCTCTAGGGGAAGACTTATCAAATATTGAAAAATTTTATAATCTTGGGGCAAGATACATGTCTTTATCACATAACGGACACAGTCAATTCTCTGACTCAAATACTGGAGAGCAAGATAACATCTGGTTGCATAATGGATTAAGTGATAAAGGAAAAGAAGCAATTCTTGAAATGAACAGGCTTGGGATAATGATTGATGTTTCCCATCCTTCTAAAGAAGCTATCAGACAAATGATAGAGATTAGCAGTGCGCCTGTTATCGCGTCTCATTCTTCAGCAAGAAGCTTATGTAATCATTCAAGAAATTTAGATGATGAACAATTAGATTGGATTAAGCAAAATGGCGGTGTTGTTCAGACAGTAGCTTATGCTGGATACTTAAGGGATGATATTCCTACAGAATTAGTAACCGTTAAAGACCTAGTTGATCACGTAGATTATATGGTTAAAAGAATAGGTATAGATCATGTAGGAATTAGTAGTGATTTTGATGGCGGTGGAGGAATTCAAGGATGGTCTGATGCATCTGAGACATTTAATGTTACTAAGGAATTATTAAAAAGAGGTTATACAAAAGAAGAAATAAGTAAAATATGGAGCGGCAATCTCTTAAGAGTTTTAACTGAAGTAACAAAAATTGCTGAAAATATTCAGACTGATTTAAACTAGTAATTATATAAGTCGATTAGCTCACTTTCAAATCGATTGTAGGGCAAATATTGCTTTTCTAAGCTATCCTCAAATGGTATTGGAGTATTTAGACTTGCTACTCTTTTTACAGGTGCATCTAATGATTCAAAGCAATTTTCCATTATTATAGAGGAGATTTCAGAGGCTAAACCTCCAAACAACGAATCTTCTTGAAGAATAATTGCTTTACCAGTTTTATTTACCGAATTTATTATAGTTTCTGTATCTAATGGAGATAAGCTTCTAAGATCAATTAAATCTGCACTTATATTGGGGTTTTTATCTAAAACTTTTGCAGCATAATGAATAGCTGCCCCGTAAGAAATAATCGAAATACTATTCCCAGATCTTAAAATTGAAGCTTTCCCAATAGGTATATTATAATAATCCTTAGGTACTTCTTGCCTTATACTTCTATATAATGCTTTATGTTCAAAGAATAAAACAGGATTTGGGTTTTCAATAGCTGATATTATAAGCCCTTTAGCATCATAGGGAAATGCTGGATATAATACAATTAATCCAGGTGTTTTGGTAAACCAAGCTTCATTTGTTTGAGAATGAAAAGGTCCTGCTCCTACTCCAGCTCCACAAGGCATTCTTAGAACAATATCAGCATTTTGTTTCCATCTATAATAAGACTTAGCTAAATAGTTTACAACGGGATTAAATCCAGAACTTATAAAATCTGAAAATTGTAATTCAACAATACTCTTTGTATTACATATAGAAAGTCCCATTGCAACTTCAATAATGGCTGATTCACATATAGGCGTGTTTCTAACTCTTTCTACTCCAAACTTTTTAGAAAAACCTTCAGTAACCTTAAATACACCACCATATTCTGCTATATCTTGCCCCATTAGAACTAGATCATTATTCTTTTCCATTGATTGAAATAAGCCATCTGAAATAGCATCTACAAATCTTAGATTAGATGTTTTTTTGGAGTGTCTTACTTGTTTAAATAAATGCTCTTTATAGACTTCTTTTAATTCAGTGTTTATATCTGGTTTTATTGTTGGCTCATTAAAAGCTAATTCTAAGTTTGTAGTTATTTCTTCAGTAAATTTATTTTTAATTTCTGCTATATCATCTTTTGTAAGAAGCTTAGAGTTTGTAAGGAATGATTCGTAATTAGATATTGGATCTTTTTCTTTCCACTCACTAATTAATTCTTTAGGCACGTATTTTACTCCACTAGCTTCTTCATGACCTCTAATCCTAAAAGTTTTAAATTCTATTAATACAGGTTTAGGGTTTTTTCTAATTTTAGCTGCTACCGAAGATATTTTTGAATATACATCAAGAATATTGTTCCCATCTACAATATGAGATTCAATACCATACCCTAATCCTTTATCAGCTATATTTTTACAATTATATTGTTCATTTACAGGAGTTGAAAGACCATAACCATTGTTTTCAATTATAAATATAACTGGCAAATTCCAAACAGAAGCAACATTTAGCGCTTCATGAAAATCACCTTCACTAGTTCCTCCTTCACCCGTAAAGACTGCCGTAACTTTTTTAGTATTATTTAGTAGGTGGTATAATGCAATTCCGTCTGCAACCCCTAGCTGTGGTCCTAAATGAGAAATCATACCTACAATATTATATTCATTTGTGCCAAAATGGAATGATCTATCTCTTCCTTTTGTAAAACCAGAAGGTTTACCTTGCCATTGAGAAAACAATCTATTAAGTGGTATGTTTCTCGAGGTAAAAACACCTAAGTTTCGATGCATCGGAAGAATATATTCATCATTCTCTAAAGCCATTGTTACTCCAACTGATATTGCTTCTTGACCTATTCCTGAAAACCATTTTGAAATTTTCCCCTGTCTAAGTAAAACAAGCATTTTTTCTTCAATCATTCTGGATTTTAGCATTGAAGTGTATAGCTCTAAATGCTGTGTTGCTTTTATTGAAGTTTTTTGATAATTCATTGAAAAACTCTAATCTATAGATCAGTATAAAAATAGCAATATTATAGTTAAATAAAGCTATGATTTTTCATATATAATTAAAGAGCCAAAAATTTAATATCAACATTTCGTATATTTGCAAAACACTAATAAAGCTTGATATTATGAACAATATACCATCAGTGGATCTTAGGGATTTTCTAAGTAATAATTTAGAAAAAAAAGAAAAATTTGTTAATACAATTGGAGGCGCTTTTCAAGAGATTGGATTTTGTGCGGTAAGAGGGCATTTTTTGTCCGATGAACTTGTTGAGAAATTATATAAGCAAATTAAACTGTTTTTCAATCTTCCCGATGAAGTGAAAAAAAAATATGAACACCCTGAGTACTCTGGTCAAAGAGGTTATGTTGCTTTTGGAAAAGAAAGTGCTAAAGGAAGTAAACATGGAGATTTAAAAGAATATTGGCATTTTGGTCAATATATTGATGAAGAAGAGAAAAACAAATACAATTATTTCCCAAATATATTTGTTGATGAACTACCTGAATTTAATGAAGTTGGAAAAGAAGTATATGCTACACTTGAAAAAACTGCTAAATATGTTTTAAGAGCTCTAGCATTATATTTAAAATTAGATGAAAAGTATTTTGATCAATATATCCATAATGGAAATTCTATTTTAAGACCTATCCACTACCCTCCTATTCTTGAAGATCCTAAGGAAGCAGTTAGAGCTGCTGCTCATGGAGACATAAATTTAATCACATTACTGATGGGTGCACATGGAAAAGGGTTACAAGTTCTACATTCTAACGGTGAATGGATTGATGCTGTGGCGCAAAAAAATGAATTAATGATTAATATTGGTGACATGCTCTCTAGGCATACAAATAATGTGTTAAAATCAACAGTTCATAGGGTGGTCAATCCAGATAAAGAATTACTTAAAAAATCTAGATATTCTATTCCGTTTTTTATGCATCCAGTAAGTGATATGAAGTTAAACGTATTGGAATCATGTATTTGTGAGGAATATCCTAAATCATTTAATGATATTACAGCTGGAGACTTTTTAAATGAAAGACTAGTAGAATTAGGTCTGTTAAAGAAATAATGGATTTAAAAAGCCAATTAGAAAACCTTTTCCCTGATCATAACTATAAGGATTCAAAAGATGAGATTAAGATTTCTTATAACCAAGATGAACCTGTTATATGTAAATATGAGAAGAGAAAGGGGAAACCTATCACTATTATTGAGGGGCTTGATAGCTTAAAAGATACTGGTAAAAAAGAAATAGCAAAGAGGTTAAAAACCATGTTAAGTGTAGGTGGCACTGTTAAGGGAGGAAAAATTATTATTCAAGGAAACAATAGGAATAGAATTATGGAAGAATTGGTAAAAATAGGTTTTAAAGTTAAAAGAGTTGGTGGTTAATTTAATAAATATAATCAATGGATAAATCAGAGTTAATATTAAATGGAGATGGTTCTGTTTACCATCTAAAACTAAAACCTCAAAACTTATCTTCAAAAATTATACTAGTTGGAGATCCATTTCGCGTTGATAAAATCACAAAGCATTTTGAAAAAATCGAGTTTGAAGTTCAAAATAGAGAGTTTAAATCTGTAACAGGTTATTATAACTCCAATAGGATTACTGTTATTTCAACAGGAATTGGTTCAGGAAACGTTGATATTGTACTTAACGAATTGGATGCTTTGGTTAATATAGACTTAGATACAGGAAAAATAAATAAGTCTTTAAAAAAGTTAGAGTTGATAAGAATAGGTACTTCTGGAGCAATTCAAAATAATATTCCTGTTGATTCTTTTCTTATCAGTAAAATGGCTATTGATGTTGATGGATTCTTATTGAATTATGATTTGTCAACTATAAATAATTCAAACTTTACAAAACACATATATGATAATCATAAAATTCAAGACAAATTATATTGTTATGATTGCTCTAGTGAGTTGTATAATAAATTTAATTCAAAGGATGTTAATACCGGAATTACAATAACATGTAGTGGTTTTTATAGTTCACAAGGAAGATCTATAAGGTTGAATAAATCAGATAATAATTACCTTGATAAATTAAAAAACATCTATTATAATAGTCATCATGCGACAAACCTTGAAATGGAGACTGCAATTATATACGGAATGTCGAATTTACTTGGTCATAAAGCTATTTCTCTAAATGCAATACTTGCCAACAGGGAACTAGAAGAATATAGCATTAATCCTGATAAAACAATTGAAAATTTAATAGACTATACCCTTAAAAGGATATAATTACCATAGAATTTCAGATATATTATTTATTTTAAAATAATTATTTGCTTTACTAAAATGTTTATTTCCAAACCATAAACCCTTATTAGCACTTAAAGGAGAAGGATGTCCAGACTTTAAAATTAGATGTTTGCTTTCATCTATTAACTTTACTTTACTCTTAGCATAATTTCCCCAAAGCATAAATACAACATTCTTTTTACTAGAAGATATAATTTCTATTATTTTATCAGTAAATAGTTCCCATCCATGATTTTGATGACTTCCAGGTGAATTCTCTCTAACAGTAAGTGTTGAATTTAAAAGCAAAACACCTTGATTAGCCCACTTTCTTAAGTCTCCGCTCTTTGGGTATAAAACCCCTATATCATCATTTAGTTCCTTAAATATATTTACAAGAGACGGTGGGTGTTTCACTCCTTCTGGTACAGAAAAACAATAACCATGGGCTTGTTTCTTACCATGATATGGATCTTGACCAATAATAACTAATTTTAACTTATCTAATGGACAGTCATCAAGTGCTGAAAAAATATGATTTCCTGGAGGATAGCATATATGGGTTTTATATTCCTTTTTTACAAAAGTTGTTAATTTTAAGAAGTAGGGCTCGTTAAATGTATCTTCTAATTCTCTTTTCCAAGAAGAATCTAGCTTAACATTCATTTCTTTTTAATTAATTTATTTACTAACATTGATACTGTTGCATCACCGGAGATATTAACTACTGTTCTACACATATCTAAAGGTCGGTCAACAGCAAAAATCAATGCTAATCCAGCTTCTGGTATCCCTGCTTGAGATAATACAATAACCAACACAATAATTCCTGCACTAGGAACAGCAGCAGCCCCAATAGAGGCAAGTGTTGCTGTTAAGATAATTCCAAGTTGAGCACCTAATGATAGATCTAACCCAAATGTTTGTGCAATAAAGACAGCTGCAATAGCTTGATACAATGCCGTACCATCCATATTTATAGTAGCACCTATTGGAAGAACAAAGCTAGAAACCTCTTCTTTTACACCTAAATGGTTGTGAACTCTATCCATAGTAACAGGTAACGTTGCAGCACTTGAACTTGTTGAAAAAGCTACTAATTGTGCTGGCAAAATACCCTTTAAAAAGAAATTAGGGCTCTTTCCAGTAAATAGTTTAACTATTATAAGATATAGCACAATTAAAACTGCTAATCCTAAAATGAGTGTTAGAGAATATAATAAAAGACTTTTTAATAGGTCCCATTTTGGGGCCTCTACAATTAATGTTGCCAGCAATGCAAATACACCATAAGGAGCAAATAACATTATTAAATCAATTATTTTTAAAATAACGTCATTAAACGAGTCAAAAAAGTCTTTAATTGGTCTTGATTTTTTTTCGGGTATTAATATCATTGCTATTCCAAATAATATTGAGAAAAATATTACTTGAAGCATGTTTTTATTGTCAGATGCTGCAGAGACAATATTTGATGGTACAACATCAATAAGTGCTTGAAGAGGTCCTGAATTCTTTGTGTCCTCAGCCACTGCCCTCTTTTGGTCTGCATCACTTTCATATGCATTTATTAATTCTATTCTTGTTTCATCAGAAATCGAACCTCCAGGTTTTATAACATTAACTACAATTAAGCCAATACTTACAGCTATTAACGTTGTTATCATATAGATTGCTATTGTAGCACCACCCATTTTTGATAGTTTTGTGATATCTTTTAAATCAGAAATCCCTTTTATAAGAGAAGCTAGAATCAAAGGAATAGCTATAAGTTTTAGAGAATTAATAAAGATTGTTCCAAAAGGCTTTATCCAATCAGATATGAAATCTTTTCCAAAGTCAAAATTTGCCATTATAAGGCCAAAAACAACACCCAATGCCATTCCTATTAATATTTTCCAATGTAATGCTAGATTCTTCATAAGTTATTAGTTGTTTAATTGCATAATCATGTTTTTTGGAACTCTTGGATTCATAATTTTAAACCATAACCATGGAAACATAGCAAGTAAAATTGATGTAGGATATCCATATGGTAATTGAGGAGCTTCTTCAAAAGAAACTAAGTTTTGATATTTTTTAGTTGTTTTATAGTGATGATCACTATGCCTGGTAAGTTCATAAAGAACAATTCTGCCAATAACATGATTTGAATTCCATGAATGGATTAACCTAACTCTTTCATACCTACCTGAACTATTTTTTTCTCTTAACAATCCATAATGTTCAATGTAGTTTACTGACTCAAAAAAAAGTATAGATGTAATGGCAGACAATAATACAAACAGCAATACATAATATCCAAAAAAATATGTGATTAAAAACAGGTATAAAGACTGAATTATTATATAGAAAAGAAGGTCATTCTTAATAGAAAAAAAAGATGATTTTGTGCGATTTAACAGGTTTTTTTGAATTTCTATAGCACTAATAATTTCTTTTATAGGTGTAGTAATCCAGTATAGATATAAAGGTTCATTGTATTTTGCAGTTACTGGATCTTCTTTTGTTGCAACTCTTAAATGATGACCAAAATTATGTTCAAGATAGAAGTGCATAAATAATGATGGTATTAACATGATTTTTCCAAAAGATTTTTCTAAAACATTTTCTCTATGACACAGCTCATGCGCTACATTTATACCATTTGAGCTTAAGATCATTCCAGTAGTAATAACTAATCCTACATATTCAAAAGTGTTAAGGTCAGTATATATAACAGCATTAATACTTAAATATAGGATTAGCATAATTATTAGGAAATTTAAGTACAGCATTAGATCAAAAATCCAATGAACTCGTTCATTGTCTCTAACTTCTTCAATAGTATCGTAGCCTAGTTTAGTTAATAAGAGTTCTAATAAAGGTATAATAACAAATACATAAAACACAGTTGAATAAATCCAGTACCCACCATTGGATATTCCAAAAAAAGCAATTAATGAGCCTGTATATGCCATTAAATATTTTAAATCGCTAAGCCTGAAGGTTTCTCTAATAGACATAATTCTAACTCTAAAGATTAAAAATAAGTTAATATAATTAGAAGAAAAAATTAATTAAATTGGAATACGTATTTTTATTAAAATTTCAATAATGTACTCCAAAGTATCTTCTGAAGACATTAATTACTTTAAATCTGTTATTGGCAATAAATATGTTATAACAGAAAATACCATAATTAAAGAATATTCTCATGATGAAACTGAAGACTTGTCTTTTCTACCAGAAGTAGTCATTAAGCCTGAAAAAGCTAAAGAGATATCAGAAATACTAGAATATTGTAATAAAAATAAAATTCCAGTTACCCCATGTGGAGCTAGAACAGGATTAAGCGGAGGTTCACTTCCGATTCATGGCGGCGTTGTCTTAAGTACAGAGCGTTTAAATAAAATAATACAAATAGATACTAATAATTTACAAGCAACAGTTGAGCCTGGTGTAATAAATCAGGTTTTTAAAGATGCTGTAGAAGAGAAAGGACTATTTTACCCTCCTGATCCTGCTAGTCAAGGAAGTTGTTTTTTAGGTGGAAATCTTGCAGAAAATGCAGGGGGTCCTAAGGCACTTAAATATGGAGTTACAAAAGATTATGTACTAAATCTAGAGGTAGTTTTACCAACTGGAGAGATTATATGGACTGGAGCAAATGTGTTAAAAAACTCTACAGGATACAACTTAACTCAACTTCTTGTTGGAAGTGAAGGTACTTTAGGAATTATAACCTGTATTGTATTTAAGCTTATCCCCTTGCCTAAAAAATCTATTACCCTACTTATACCGTTCAAGTCTGCAGAAGATGCGTGTAAAGCTGTCTCTTTAATCTTTATGGCAGGAATTACCCCTTGTGCACTTGAATTTATAGAAAGAGACGCTATAGATTGGGCACTAAAGTATTCTGATGTTAAATTAGACATAGAAGATGATGTTGATGCTCACTTATTAGTTGAAGTTGATGGTAATGATATTGAAGCGCTATACGTAGATTGTGAAAACATTCAAGAAGTAGTTTCACAATTTGAGTGTGGAGAAATAACTTTAGCAGATAATGACTCTCATAAGGATATGCTATGGAAATTAAGAAGAAGTGTTGCTGAAGCAGTAAAATCTAACTCTACATATAAGGAAGAAGACACTGTAGTTCCCAGAGCAGAATTACCTAAACTTCTAAAAGGAGTAAAAGAGATTGGTAATGATTATGGATTTAAGTCTGTATGTTATGGTCATGCAGGAGATGGAAACCTTCATATAAATATTATAAAAGGAGAAATGAGTGATGATAAATGGAATAACGAGCTAACAAAAGCAATTAAAGAAATATTTGAGTTAACTGTCAGATTAGGTGGTACTATATCTGGAGAACATGGAATAGGATATGTGCAAAAAGATTATATTAATATAGCTTTTTCTAAAAAAGAAATTGAATTACAGAAACAGATTAAAAATATATTTGATCCAAACAATATTCTAAACCCAGGTAAGATTTTTAACTAAAAACCTATAATTATGAAAAAACTAATACTTATAACATTGATTTTTACAGTATTTTCTTCT
>CAZXST010000017.1:0-14118 GCA_964643205.1 uncultured Flavobacteriaceae bacterium
TGATTAACAGTCAGATGCTCTAACCAACTGAGCTAAGGAGGAATTTATTTTTTAATGCGGACAAATATATATATTATTTTTATGAAAAATTATATATTTTATCTAAATAATTCATCTTAAATATACTAAAATATGAAAGGAAAAACAGCTTTTCTGCTAGTTGGATAATTAGAAAAATACTGTTTATACCATTGATGATGATTTAATGCTCGTGGAATTAAATTATATGCAGTCCACAGTACAAAGCTTAATGCAGAAAGATTCCAAAGAATAATGGCGAAGCCCAACCATTCAATAATTTCACCAAAATGATTTGGACATGAAATATAATTAAATAGCCCTCCTTCAGGAATTTGATATTCATTGCTTTCAGATCTAAGAGAAATAAGCTTATTATCAGAGGTTCTATTTATATAAATACCTACACTAAATACAATTATTCCAATAATAAAATTTGAACTTAAAGAGAAATTATTTTCTAAAATAAATCCAAGCTCATACCCAACAAAAAATCCATTGATAAGATTAAAGATAAATGCACTGCAAACAATTACTACAGGAATTTTTTTTCCTTTCGTATTTAATTTAAAAGGAAATATTACTGTTCTATAAAAATAGTGGAAGCACCATAGAAACAAAATAAAAAGAATGTAACCATCTATTTCTGCTGGACCAATTATAACAAGAATAGGCATTACAAGTAGTGCTGGGAGCTCCATCCAAAACCAGCCCCAATTATTTTCTATAGACCACCCCCATTTATTATTTTGATGTCTGCCATAAGGTGCTGCTATTTTAGAAAAAATTAAATATAAAAATGTTAGTGCTCCAAATAAAATCCAAAAAGCAAGAAGATTATAATACAATTCCATTTAAAAAGAAATTATATTAAATAATTTATAGATATCATTCCCATTAGCATAAAGCACTAATGTTAATAATAATACTAGCCCAAGAATAGAAAAATATTCCATAAACTTATCAGATGGTTTATGTCCTGTTACCATTTCATAAATTAAAAACATTGCATGACCCCCATCTAAAAGTGGAATTGGTAATACGTTTAAAATTCCAAGCATAATGGAAAGAAAAGCAGTCATTCCCCAAAAACTTTGCCAATCCCAGTATCCAGGGAATATATTGCCTATTGCAAGAAAACCACCTAGGCCTTTGTAGGCTCCTGTGCTTGGGTTAAAAATTGCCACTATTTGATCTAAATAGGAATTAAAAAAAGAAACAAAATTTTCAGAGCCTTTAACCAAACTTTGAGGAAATGAATAAGATTTATTTATAATTTTCAAATAGCCCAACTCTGTCATATCTAACATTGTTGCTCCACTAATTACCCCCAATAGACCATTGTCATCTACATTCAAAACCTTATTGTAAGTTACATTGTTTCTTAAAATTTCAACGTCAATGGTTTGATTCTTATTTTCCTTTAATATTGAAATTGATTCATCAATAAATTTAATTTTCTTCCCATTAATTGAGGTAATGATATCTCCTTGCCGCAAGTCATAATTCTTATTTAATGAATTCTCTTGAACAGACTGAATAATAAAAGGATATCTTAATTCAAAAGTAGTTTCATTATCACTAGATGACAATTGTCCTAAAAAATCAATGGGCATATAAATATCAATAAACTCACCATTTCTATCGACTGTATATGTATCCGTTCCTATTATAGATTTCCTTAGATCAGTATAAGATTCAATTTCCTTACCATCTACAGCAATAATATTATCTCCTGTCTTAAATCCAATGTCTGTAAAAATTGGATTAGTTATTAAAAATCCATCATTAATAGAATTTAATGGAATTTCTGTTGTGCCATAATTATAGGCCATCCCAATAAATATTATAAGTGCTAAAATGAAATTTACTATTACGCCTCCAAGCATTATTATTAATCTCTGCCATCCGGGTTTAGATCTAAATTCCCAAGGCTCTGGATCCTTAGCCATTTGCTCTACATCCATACTCTCATCTATCATTCCTGCTATTTTAATATACCCTCCTAGTGGAAGCCAGCCAATGCCATAAACCGTTTCCCCAATTTTTTTCTTAAAAAGTGAAAATTTAATATCAAAAAATAAATAAAATTTTTCAACTCTTGTTTTAAATAACTTAGCAGGGATGTAATGACCAAACTCATGTAAGACAATTATTAATGATAAGCTTAAAATAAATTGTAATAGCTTGATAAGAATTTCCATATTAATAAATAAAATTAATTGAGCACAAATGTAAATTAATAATAGTTAATTAAAAAAAATAAGATATGCTATTATTTGATTAAAAGAGGCTTAAAGATAAGTCCCTTATTCGAATAAAACTTAACAAAATATTGTCCAGGACTAAAGTCTCTTACGTCTACATATTTTTTATATTTCATAGTAGTTATGGTCTGGCCTGCAGTATTATAAATGGCTAAAGAATCTATAGTTAGATCCCTTGGTTTAATAATTTTAAACTTGTTATTGGTTGGTGTAGGAAAAATTGAAACCTCACTTTGAATGCTATTAGAAGTTAAAGACAGGGTTACCTCATTATTTTTAGAAATTATATCATAATATGGGTCAAATTCTACATCAGATATATCAAATAAAACTGTTTGAAAGAACTCTTGTCCATTGTATGTGTTGTCAAAAGTAGCGGTAAGTGTTTCTCCATTAGTTCCATTTAATTTCAAAGTTACTTTAGATTCAAAAAAATCAACAGTCGAATGACTTTGCGTTTGATGGATTACAAATCTAGCTAAATTCTGACTGGGTTGACTCCATTCGATCGTGTATGTTGGATACCCCTCACCATAGAGCCAGTCATTAAAAAACTCTGTTAAATCTGTCTGCGTTGATTCTTCAACAGATGTTATAAAATCATCCGATTTAGCATAGCCATAAGCAAAATCAGGATCCGCTAAATAATTTTGAAGACTCTCAAAAAATAAAGTATCATCTAATTCTTTACGTAGCATATGTGCTACTAAAGCCCCCTTACTATAAGATAATCTGCCATTAAATATTCTAGAACTAGTGGTGTCATTATCAATTATATATACTGAACCTCCAGGCTGACTTGTAATAGAATTAATTCTATTTTGTTTCCAATCATTAAAACTTTGATCTCCGTCAAAACTTTCTATCACTAACCCTGAAAGATAAGTTGCAAATCCTTCATTTAGCCAAATATCTTTCCAGCTACCGCAAGTCACCTTATTTCCAAACCATTGATGAGCTAATTCATGAGCTATAAGACCTCTACTAAATCCACCCATAAAAGAAACGGTTGTATGTTCCATTCCTCCTCCCCATCCAAACTGTGCATGTCCATATTTTTCATCTGAAAAAGGGTATTCCTCAAAAAGATTGGAAAACAAATTCATAATATCAACAGTTATTGGAGTGCTTTGATTGGCGTCATTATAGCTTTCAGGATATACATAATTCACAATCTCAAATGGAGAGCCATTATTGTCTACTACATGACTATATGTTAAATAGTTAGTTACTGAAATAGCAATGAGATAAGCTGGAATAGGATATTGATGTTTAAAATGTGTTGTCTTATCCTGCCCAATAGTAATTTGACTAATTTCTAGTCCATTTGAAACAGCAATATTTTCTTGATTATTTGAGTTAAATTTAGGGGTTGTAATAAAGACATCTATTTCGTCTATCTTGTCATTAAGATCCTGCTTGCAAGGCCACCACGCTTTAGCACCATATGGCTCAGATAATGTCCAAATAATCGGGGCGCCATTATGATCTGCTTGTTCATAGGAGCCAAACCCTGAACTTATTGGATTCCCTGAATATACCACTTTTAAAGAATCCATAACATTAACATTTTGTACTGTAGGCAAATCAATTATTAATTCATCATCAGAGTTTTGTGAAAAATTTAACGAAGCACCCGAATATAAGTGATAAACAGCAGAAACTTTCATATTGTCTGTTAGGTCAAAAACAATTTGTGCTATATCCTCATTTGGAACATAATGAGAAGTAATTTCTCCTTCTATAAAAGAGCTTGATGGATCTAACTTAAATTCTAATTTATGATACTTTAAATCATAATTAGCAGTGTTCAAATTAGCTTTAAAACCAATCTTCTTAGCTGCAATATTTGATTCAAGTGTAACTATATTGTCTAATTCCTCATCAAAATTTTGAGCTACCAAAATAATCGGAAACAAACACAAGAATAAAGAGAGAGGCCTCATAACTATTTAGAAAAATTTGAAACTAAAAGTAGTAATTTAATAATGAATCTATTGTATTTTTGGGGCTAAATACATTTACATCTAATGAAGCTTTTTAGAAAGAGAGATATTTTACCTGTGTCTATGTTTGCAATTTTTTCACTCATTGCAATTAGTATATTTTATTTTATACTAAAACCTAAAGACACACTCCCAATATATCAGCCCGCACAAGTAAATGCAAAACTTGTAGATACATCGGTTGCTCATAGAATTAAATATCATACCATCTCTGACTTTAATCTAATTAATCAAAATGGTGATACAATTACACAAGCATTTTATGATGATAAAATTTACGTTGCTGACTTTTTCTTTACAACGTGTCAATCAATTTGTCCCATTATGACAAAGAATATGAAAAAAGTACAAGACAAATTAATAAATGATAAAGAAATTCTTCTATTATCTCATAGTGTTACTCCAGAAATAGATTCTATTGAGCAATTAAAAAAATATGCTATTGCAAATCAAATTAATGACGATAAATGGAATTTAGTTACAGGGGATAGAAAACAAATTTATAATCTTGCCAGAAAATCTTATCTCGCAGTTGAAGATAATCCTTTAAGAGAGTATGATATGATTCACACTGAAAACTTTATGCTAATTGACAAAAAAAACCAGATTAGAGGGTTCTATGATGGGACGCTAGAATCAGAAATATCTAGACTCTTAGATGATATTGAAATATTAAAAAAATTAGATTAATAAGCTGTATTTTTCTTACTTTTAGCAACTTAAAATGATTCTAAATAAGATATATGTATTCTATTGCTGACTTAAAAAAAGGGGAAAAAGGAATCATTAAAGATGTTTCGGATAATAATATTCCAATGAAGCTATTAGAAATGGGCTGCCTTCCTGGAAACGAGGTAGAAATAATTCAATTAGCTCCACTTTTAAGCCCAATTTACATTAACATTAATGGGAGTCATTTAGCAATAAGAAAAGAAACTGCAAGGCTAGTAATAATAGATAAGCTTATAGATAATGAGTAAGCAAATCAAGGTAGCACTCATTGGTAATCCTAATACTGGGAAGACATCAATATTTAATTCCTTAACTGGATTAAAGCAAAAAATAGCAAATTATCCAGGAGTTACTGTTGAAAAAAAGGAAGGTATATGTAAGCTTGATCGAGGTGTTAAAGCACACATATACGATCTACCAGGAACATATAGTTTAAATGCATCATCAATAGATGAAAATATCGTAGTAGAGATGCTTTTAAACAAGAATCATAAAGACTATCCTGATCTAGCAATTATAGTAAGTGATGTAGAAAATTTAAAAAGAAATTTAGTGCTATTTACTCAAGTAAAAGATCTAAAAATACCTACAATTTTAGCAATAAATATGTCCGATAGAATGAAATATAAAGGGATTGAATTAGATCTGCCATATCTTGAAGAACAACTATATACAAAAATTATTTTAACAACCAATCGAACTAATTCCTGGATAGATAAATTAAAAAATCTAATTAGTAATTATAATATGCTGCCCTCAAATAAATTTATGAATCCCGAATTAATTGATCCAGAATATTTTCAAAATCTACAACGAACTTTTCCAAAACAAGATTTGTACAAATTATGGGTAGTCATATGTCAAGATGCAAACTTTTCTAGTGTAGATAAGAATTTTTTAAATACTCCAAGTTTTGAAACAAAATCAATATCTGAACTTAAAAGGCTGCAACAAAAGGAAACTATTAAACGATACCAGTTAATAAATAATATTTTAAAATTAGGTCAAAAAGTTGATCAATCAAAAGCTGTAGGATTTAGCGCTACTATGGATAGAATCTTAACTCATAAAGTTTTTGGATATCTGTTATTTTTCTTAATTCTATTGGGAATATTTCAAGCCATATATGCATGGGCTATAATTCCTATGGATTATATTGATTCAACATTTGCCTCAATGTCTCAATGGGTTAAAATGAATTTACCTAGTGGAGCAATGACAGACTTGCTCGCTGATGGTATAATAACAGGAATTGGAGGTATTGTCATTTTTGTTCCTCAAATTGCATTCTTATTTATGTTTATTTCAATTTTAGAAGAAAGTGGATATATGAGTAGAGTAGTATTCCTGATGGATAAAATAATGCAAAAATTTGGTTTAAGTGGAAAAAGTGTAGTCCCATTAATTTCTGGAGTAGCATGTGCAATTCCTGCAATTATGGCAACTAGAAATATTGAAAACTGGAAAGAAAGATTAATTACAATTTTAGTCACTCCATTTATGACATGTTCAGCTAGACTCCCTGTTTATTTAATTATAGTTGCATTAGTTATTCCAAATGAAACAATATTTGGGCTTAACTACCAAGCTGTAGCATTGATGTCATTATATACACTTGGATTTCTAGCTGCTATATTTTCAGCATATATTTTAAATATGATTTTTAAAATGAAGAAAAAGTCTATTCTAGTAATGGAAATGCCTAACTATAAAATACCATTACTAAGAGATGTGCTTTATACTATCATAGAAAAAACAAAATCATTTGTAGTAGAAGCAGGGAAAATTATACTTGCAATATCTATTATTCTTTGGTTTTTAGCTACTAATGGTGTAGGAGATAAATTTTCAAATCCTGAAAAATACATTTCTAACAACATTGAGCTAATTTCTCAAGATAAACTACAAGCTGAAATAGCAGCAATTAAATTAGAAAACTCATTTATTGGTAATATTGGTAAAACTATTGAGCCTGTATTTAAGCCTTTGGGTTATGACTGGAAAATTGGAATAGGATTAATTACATCATTTGCAGCCAGAGAGGTTTTTGTTGGCACGTTAGCTGTAATATATAATATTGAAAATTATGATGATTCCGAAGGGAAAAAAAGAGAATTAAAAAATATTATGCAGCAAGAAACAGATGAAAATGGTAACAAAATTTTTACACTAGCTTCTGGAATATCATTATTACTTTTCTATGCATTTGCCATGCAATGCATGAGCACATTGGCAATTGTAAAAAAGGAAACAAATTCCTGGAAATGGCCAACATTACAATTCATTATAATGACATTAATTGCTTACATTGTATCATTAATCACCTTTCAATTAATTAACTAAATGGAGTTTAATTTTCAAAATATTCTTGTAGTTCTATCATTAGGCTTAGCTATTCTATATTTAGTAAAAAAATATAACCCTAAAAATGAAAATAAAAATTGTGGTGATAAAGATTGTGGATGTCACTAATACTACCCCAAAGCAACATCAAGGCACATCATAACAATGAATCCAGCAATTAATCCCATAGTAGCTAAATCTGTGTTCCCTCCTCTTTGGCTCTCAGGGATTACTTCTTCTACAACAATAAATATCATTGCTCCAGCTGCAAAAGCCAATGCATATGGTAAAATTGGCAATACGCTCATTACAATAGCAGCTCCAATTACTGCAAATATTGGTTCAACAATGGCTGATAATTGTCCCCATTGCCATGACTTCCATTTACTTACTCCCATTCTTCTAAGTGGCATTGATACGGCAAATCCTTCAGGAAAATTTTGTATGCCTATACCCATTCCTAAAGCGATAGCAGATCCTAAAGTAAATATTGCTGTCCCATCTATTGCTAATAAGTCAGGTGATGCTAATGCTCCAAAAGCTACTCCTACAGCTAGCCCTTCTGGAACATTATGAATCGCTATTGCTAAAACAAGTAGTACAGTTTTTTTAAGATCTGTCTTAGGCCCTTCTGCTTCATCCTCCCTTCCAAAGATATGTAAATGAGGAATTGTTTTGTCTAATATATATAAGAATAATGCCCCAGTAAAAAATCCTATTGCTGGAGGTAACCATACTGGAGTTGAACTTAATCCTAATTCATTTTGCAATTCGACATATGCTATTGCTGGAGATAATAGTGACCAAAAACTTGCTGCAATCATAACTCCCCCTGTAAATCCTAACGCTGCATCTAATAATTTTCTATTAGATGATTTAAAGAAAAATACAAGCCCTGCTCCAAATGCTGTAAGAATCCATGTGAATAATCCTGCATATAAAGCTTGAATAATTGGATTTGTTTGAGACTCAAATAAATTAAAAATATATTCCATATTTTAAAATTTTTGTGAAAATAGTAAAAATTACAATCCCCTGCGTTTTTTTATTAATATATATGCTTCCTGAACTTTTTTAAATTTTTCTTCTGCTCCCTTTTGATGCTCACTGCCTAGATGAGCAACTTTGTCAGGATGATATTTTTTTGCCATCTTTCTATAAGCACTTTTAATCTCTTGATGAGATGCTGTACTATTAATTTCTAATATTCTATATGCTGAATCTATGTCTTCATAAAACATGGCTTTTATACTCTCAAAATCAGAAATATTGATGCCTAAATATGTTGCAATTTTATTAATTATTAATACCTCACTTTCCAAAACAATTCCATCAGCTTTTGCTACACCAAAGAGAAAATGTAATAATTGAAGTCTTGAAGGATGGTCCATCATAGATTTTATTTGAAAACATACTTTTCTTGTTGGAATATCTGATAAATTATTTAATTTTTTGAAAAGTTTAAAAGCATTATTAGCTCTTGTTCTTCCATACATTCTAATAAAGTGATTCCTAACATAATCTAATTCTCTTTTGTCTTTAATGCCGTCCGCCTTTATAACTATGGCAGATAAAACAAGTAAACTAATTTCAAAATCTCCAGACTTAGTTCTAGGATGATATGATGAAGATCTTTTTTGAGAATGAGGATCAAACATGCTGCCCAACACTAGGCCTAATATTCCTCCTATTGGGCCTAAAAAAGCCCATCCAATTGACGCTCCAATCCACTTTGACATGCTCATTACTAAAAATTTATTTAAAGATAATATTATCTTAATACAACTTGATTAAATTATTAGTATTGATTTGTATATTTGCTTAAATTTTAAATTTATAAAAAATGTATCCTGAAGATTTAGTAATACCAATGAGAAAAGAATTGACAGATGCTGGATTTAAAGAGCTCATGAATTCTCAAGATGTAAATGCAATTATTGATAAAAATGAAACTACACTTATTCTAGTTAATTCTGTTTGTGGTTGTGCTGCTGCAAATGCTAGACCAGGAGCAATACAGAGTCTTAATAATGACAAAGCACCAGTGAATTTAACAACAGTATTTGCAGGTGTTGATGAAGAAGCTACAGAAACCGCAAGAAATTATATGATCCCTTTCCCTCCAAGCTCACCATCGATAGCATTGTTTAAAAATGGAGAATTAGTGCATATGTTAGAACGTCACCATATCGAAGGAAGGCCTGCTGAATTAATTGCTGAAAACCTAAAAAATGCATATAACGAATATTGCTAATTATAGTACATTAATCTGTCTAAAGTGATCTTTTGTCTTATCTCATTTAAGTTAATAACCATTATCCTTTTAATTTCGTTTGGACGGCCATAGTTCTTATATACAGTATACTTCAAATATGTAGGATTATCCTGATTTTCTATGCTAAAGTTTTCAATATTAATAATCCATTCGCCCTTGTCAGAATCATCTATTATAAATTCTTCTGTATTATAGCCATATTGAATTTCATCAATCATATTATCTCTGTTATCAATAACTGTATGGGACCAATTGTAATATTTATTATTTGGATTAACAAACTGAATGTTAAATTCAATATTTGGGTCATTCCAATCAAATATAACCCTATAATCATATCCAAAATCCTGCCACATATATTCAGGAAATAAACCTCTTAAAGATTGTACAGGGAATTTAGTACTATTAAAATCTTCAGTGTTTAAAAAATACATTTGTGCTGCTTCATTGGCAATAGTTTCCTCTAGGCCAAGCATATCAACCATGGATATTGATTTATTAAGCATTCTTGAATATAAATCTGCAGCCATAGGATATTCCCCTAATTCCTTATAGATTAAAGCTAAATCTCTATAAGATTGTTCATCGTTTGGTCTTATTCTCCTAAGATATTGATACACAATTTTAGCATCTTCTAATTTCCCTATTTCCTCCATCTTAAATGCTAATGCTTTTAACGCTTTTGTGTTATTTTTAGCTAAGGCAGCTAAAGAGGTAAGTATTGAATAAGCAAAATTTTTATCCCATTTAGAAAAATACTCATAACATTCAAAATAGTACGGGATAGAGAGTGTATTAACATACTGTTTCTGATCTCTAAATATCCTCTTAGCATCTATAAAAGTTTTGGCCAATTTTAATTCATTAATATAATATGAATCGATAGAGTCTTTAGTTAATCCTGGCAATTCCTCAGTATAATCATTCCCTTTTACCAAAGCAGAATCAACAATTTCTGCAGAACCTCTAGCAAGAACATTCATCTTTATTATAAATACTCCACCTCTTCCTTCGCTTCCGTATTTGTTTGTCGCTCCAAGTGATCTTAAAAGTGTTATACTTTCAATTTGTTGAGGATCTAGAAAATCAGGTGTTTCAGTATAAATCATGCCATCAACATCAAAGATTGCGCTTGCTGAGTTATTGATTGACAAACTTCCTCCTCTTACGTAAATTGTTGCTTTATTTCCTGTAGCAGACATATCTTGATTAGATCCCACTTGAACCCCTGCAAATTTTCCTCTAATAACATCAACAATTGAAATTGCAGCAGGTGATATTTCCTTGGCAGTAATAGTTGATGTAGAGAACCCCATCGCGTCTTTGTTTTTTTTACCATATCCAGTGTCTACCTGATTATCAATTGCTTTTGAAGAAGTTAATACTACCTCGTCTAATATTTCAGCACTAGTCTTGAGTAATACATATTTGTCATCTAAGTCGTCAAGCATAATTTGTTTTTCATCCATTCCCAGATAATTAACTAATAATACATCATTAAGGTTTGCTTTAATACTAAAATATCCTTCGAAATCAGATTTAGACTCAACCAATGTGTTTTTAATTCTAATACTTGCGCCTTGAATTGGGCCAGAAACGCTAAACACCTTTCCATATACAATTTCTTTATCATCATCTATATAAAATTCGCTGTCCCATTCAACATTAGATTGCGCATTCTTCAAATAAAACTTATTAGTATTTCTTAAGAAATTATAAAGCTGATGATAGGTGATTTCTAATGATTTATAGCCATTCGATTTAATTGTAAAAAGATCTTGATCATTAATTAAATCTTCTTGATACACCAATGTAAATTGACCGTCTTTATTGGTTAATGTTACAATATTTTTATTCTTAAACTTAATTTCACTAAATGGAATTGGCTGATTAGTTTGATAATCTAGCACATAGGCATCAATTGTAATTTGATATTGTGCAAAAATTGTTGTGGAGATTAAAAAAAATAAAAAAATAATAACTCTATTCACAAGAAGCTTTCTGTTTTATTATAGTGTAAATATGAAAAATAGTTTTTTAAAAAAAGTTAAAAAAAATTTAATATTTAGTTAAAATTTGGTTTTCTTTTTTCTAAAAAAGCATTTGTTCCCTCAATAAAATCTTCACTTTGGAAACAATTACTAAACTCCCGCATTTCAACTTCATACCCATTTACCCCATCCTTATAATTAGCATTGATTGCAATTATGCTAGCTTTAACTGCTAAAGGAGAGTTTTTCAATATTTTATTGGCTGTTTTATTTGCAACTTCCATTAAATTCTCCTGAGAAACGACATAATTCACTAGTCCAAGAGACAAAGCATTATTGGCATCTATCATGCCTCCTGAAATTATTAATTCCATTGCCTTCCCTTTGCCAATCAACTGAGGAAGTCTTTGGGTCCCTCCATAACCAGGAATGGCTCCCAGCGATACTTCAGGTAGTCCCATTTTTGCATTTTCACTAGCAATTCTTATATGACATGACATGGCTAATTCTAAGCCTCCTCCTAAAGCAAATCCATTAATTGCAGCAATAACTGGTTTTGATAAATTTTCTATAAAATCACATAATTTTTTGTGACCATTTAATGAAAGATCATAGCCTTGATCGGTAGTGAAATTAGCAAATTCACTTATATCTGCTCCAGCAACAAATGCTTTTTCTCCAGCGCCTGTAATAATAATTACTCTTATATTATTGTCGTTATCAGCAACTGATATAGCATCATGTAATTCAGCAATTGTTTTTATGTTCAGTGAATTTAGTTTTTTTGGTCTATTAATCACAATCGTTGCAATCTGACCTGATGTTTCTGAAAAAATATTATTGTAAGACATATTATTTTAATTTTTTAGGAAAAGTAACTTTAAACGTAGTTCCTTGATTTTCTTTAGTTTTAAATGTAATAGATCCATTATAAGCATTCATAATACTTTGTATCATTGATAAGCCTAATCCCATTCCACTAGATTTTGTAGTAAAACTAGGTTCAAATATTTTAGTTTTGTTTTCTTCTAAAATACCATTTCCATTGTCCTGTATATTTATTACAACATTTTTTTCATTAGAATGAACCTTAACAAAAATCATTGGATCTCTACCTTCAGGAATAGCTTGGATTGCATTATTTAATAAATTGGTTACAACTCTTATCAATTGTGTTCTATCAAATAAAGTTAAGATTTCATCATTCTCAGTAGTATATTCTATATAGTCTTTGTTAAAAATATCTAAAGCTATTTGGACAACTTCTACAACATTAAGTAACTCCCTTTTTTGTTCTGGCATATTTGCAAAGTCTGAAAAAGCTGTCGCTATTGAACTCATAGTATCAATTTGTTCAATTAAAGATTTACTAAAATCTCTTATTTTGGTCCTATTCTTGGTATCCTCTGGATTAAAGTTCTTTTCAAAGGACTGTATCGAAAGCCTCATTGGAGTTAATGGGTTTTTTATTTCATGTGCTACCTGTTTTGCCATTTCTCTCCAAGCTGTCTCTCTTTCACTCTTTGCTAGTTTTATTGCACTCGATTCCAAATCATCAATCATTGAATTGTAGGAGTCTATTAATATTGAAACTTCCATAGGGGTTTTTTCAATATCTATTTTTGCATTTTCTTTATTCAGCTTAGTTGTTTTAATTTTTTGACTTATTCTAGTTAATGATTGAGTAATATAATTTGAAAGAAAATATGCAAAAACAAAAGCAATTAGCAGCATATTTATGTAGACTATACCTAAATTCATTAAAAATGATTCTAGTTCCTTTTTACTTAAAGAATCATCCATATAGTAGGGCATATGAATTATACCAATTGGGGACTTATTATAATAAATTAAATTATAAGAAGACTTACTATATTTAGATTCTGGATTATCTTCTACATATCTAGTTTGGTTCTCATTCTGAAAAAATATCAGTATTTCTGGAGATAAAATTTTATCAAACTTATTTATACTATTTGAAATTGAGCTCTTTAATAAGTTTCCTTGTAAGCTGTATAGCTCAAATGGAATTTCATGTATATCGGTAATCTCATTAATTTTATTTTGAGGAATAGAATCTAGACTTTTAATGTTGTTTTCAGATAGAAAATAATTAAGATTTAAAATCACATGATTCTCTTTTCTTTCTAGCCTTTGTTCATGATACTCCTTTGATTGTTTATTAAACTGTATTATTGTAATTGCTGCAATTAAGATTGACGCAACAATTACAAGCAATATCATATAATAAAATATTCTAGAGCTTAAAGAAGTTTTATTTTTGCTATTGATAGTTTTCAAATTAAAATCTTATTAATCTATGCAAATTAATTTAACTAAATTGCACAATAAAATTACTAATAATTAAAGACATCAATAATCATGCAAAAAATACTTAAGTGGGTAGTTATAGTTTTTTCTTTACTAATTGTGTTAATCTATGCGTTTAATATAGAATATGTTCTTAAAGGGATAAGAGTAACATA
>CAZXST010000018.1:0-13768 GCA_964643205.1 uncultured Flavobacteriaceae bacterium
ACTCCTTTAATTATATTAGTATCAAATTCAACTGAATACATCCTTAAATATTTTTTCTAAAGATAACAAAAGTTTGAATCTCGATAATAATTTTAATTTTGTATTAGAATAATTTTAAAATAAAAAAATGGTATCCTTAATCCTAACTATATATTTCTTAATCGTATTCATCTTCTTTATTTTCAGTCTTCAATACAGAGATAAGGTGGATAATATTTTGTCTGAACTTAAAATAAGCACATTTAATGCACTTTGGCTTTCATATTTAGAGGGTTTAATTCTTGGTGGTCTTTCTATATGGTTAATTTTATAAATTTATATTATATGAAAAAAATTATCATACTAATGCTTATTGTATTCACTCAAAATGTTTACTCGCAAACTAATTACATTCCAACAAAAGAAAACCTGGAGGCAAGAAAATGGTTCCAAGAAGCTAGATTTGGATTATTTATTCATTGGGGCGTTTATAGTATTCTTGGTGATGGAGAATGGGTTATGAATAATCAAAATATTTCTATAAATGAATACAAAAAACTTCCTTCATTCTTTAATCCTGTTTATTTTGATGCTGAAGAATGGGTGTTAATGGCAAAAAATGCTGGCATGAAGTATATAACAATTACAAGTCGTCATCATGATGGGTTTTCTATGTTTGATTCTAAAGCATCTAACTACAATATTGTAGAGAAAACTCCTTATGGCAAAGATGTTTTAAAAATGCTTTCTAATGCTTGCAAAAAGCATGGATTAAAATTGTTTTTCTATTATTCACAACTAGATTGGTTTAGAGATGATTACTATCCTCGTGGAAGAACTGGAAATGGTATATCAGGAAGGGGAACTGGGAACTGGGACGATTACATAGAGTTTATGAAATCTCAACTGACAGAATTATTAACAAATTACGGTGAAATTGGGGGTATTTGGTTTGATGGAGAATGGGATCAAATGGAATGGGATGGGAAAAGATTTGGAAAAAAAATGATGGATTTTAAATTAGATGAAGTTTACAGATTAATTCATGAACTACAACCACAAGCCTTAATAGGAAGTAATCATCATATAGCTCCAAATGCTGGTGAAGATTTTCAAATGTTTGAAAAGGATCTTCCAGGAAGGAGGACAAAATCATTTGCAACTTCCGAAAATGATATAGGAAATCTACCTTTAGAGGTCTGTGAAACTATAAATGGATCATGGGGATTTAACCTTAAAGACAGAAAGCATAAGTCAAAAAAAGAACTTATTCAGTATCTTATTAAATCAGCAGGATATGGAAGTAATCTTCTGCTTAATGTAGGGCCCATGCCAAATGGAAGAATACAGAAAGAGCATATAAATTCATTAAAGGAAATTGGCGTCTGGATAAAAAATAACGGTGAAACTATCTACAAAACAAAAAGAGGGCCAATCGATCCTTCAGATGAAATAGCCTCTACACAAAAGGGCAATAAAGTGTTTATTCATATTCTTGATTCAAACAAAGAAACATTCTTTATTGAAAATTTTAATTTAAAAATTAAAAAAATTACATACTATAAATCAACAGAAAAAGTAGATTTCATAAAAAATGAATTTGGATTACTTCTTAAGGTGCCAAACGATAAAAAAACTCCAATAGATACTATTCTAGAATTAGAGATTTATAATTTTTAGAAAATAGTATTTATCTTTGTTTAAACTATGGTAAATGAAAATTGAACAACTATATACCAGTTGTCTAGCTCAAGGAGCATATTATATTTCTTCTGAAGGAGAAGCGGCAATTATTGATCCTTTAAGAGAAAGCCAACCATATGTTGATAAAGCTGAAAATGACAAAGTCAAAATAAAATATGTTTTTGAAACGCATTTTCATGCTGATTTTGTTTCTGGTCATGTTGATTTAGCAAGAAAAACGAATTCTACAATAGTATTTGGTCCAGGAGCTAAAACAGATTATCCATGTCACATAGCAAAAGATCAAGAAGAATTTGTAGTAGGTAAAATAAAAATTAGAGCCCTTCATACTCCAGGCCATACTCCTGAGTCTACAACATACTTATTAATAAATGAAGATGGTAGTAATCATGCCATTTTTACTGGAGACACATTGTTTATTGGAGATGTAGGCAGACCTGATCTTGCAATTACAAATAATATAACTAAAGAAGAATTAGCAGGGAATCTATATGATTCACTCAGAAATAAAATAATGACGCTAGAGGATAATGTATTAATCTACCCTGCACATGGAGCTGGTTCTGCATGTGGAAAAAATATGTCTGATGAAACATTTAGCACCTTGGGTGAACAGAGAAAATCAAACTATGCACTTAGAGATGATATGACCAAAGCGGAGTTTATTAGAGAATTATTAGAAGGTATGCCTCCGCCTCCAAGTTACTTTAGACAAAATGCACTTTTAAACAAAAATGGGTATAACAATTTTGATGATGTTCTTGTCAAATCAAATAAAGCACTAACTATCGATGAATTTAAGAGTCATATGGTTTCAAAAAATAGTTTAGTTATAGATGTTAGACATCAAAATGAATTCATAAAAAAACACATTCCAAATTCATTATTTGTTGGTTTAAATGGAAGTTTTGCAACCTGGGTTGGTACTATAATAAAAGATATTCATCAACCTATTATTCTAATTGTAGATAAGGGTAAGGAGGAAGAAGCTATTACCAGACTTGCAAGAGTTGGATGTGACAATTGTTTAGGGTATTTAGACGGAGGAATCTCTACTTGGGAAAAGAGTGGTAACCCGACTTCTGATTTAGAATCCATTTCAGCAAATAATTTTGTTGAAATGCTAAAGCTAAATTCGACAAACATTTTAGATGTAAGGAAAGAATCCGAATTTGAAACTCAACACATAGAAAGTTCAATTAATTCTCCATTAGCTGAGATTCTTGAAAATTTAGACCTTATTAATACTAATGAAAAATCATATGTTCATTGTGCTGGAGGATATAGATCTGTAATAGCTATCTCCATTCTTAAAGCAAATGGATTTAATAATTTAATTAATATTGAAGGTGGATTTAATGAAATAAAAAAGACCAACCTAAATGAAAATTGTTATAGATCTGAAGTAACTATTAGTAATTAAATTGAATTAATTATTTGATTAAAATCATTAGCATTTAGAGATGCTCCCCCAATCAATCCCCCATCTACATCTTCTAAAGAAAAAATATCATGAGAATTTGATGGTTTTACACTCCCACCATATAAAATACTTATAGAATTTGCCAATTCATGAGTATACCTTTCTGAAATGTTATACCTAATCATTGAATGCATTTCTTGAATTTGATCTAATGTTGCAGTCTCTCCTGTTCCAATAGCCCAAACAGGTTCATATGCTAATATTACCCTACTCCAGGAATCTTCATTCAGGTGAAATAGACTATTTTTAATTTGATTATTTACTATTTCAAAATGATTATTATTTTTTCTCTCCTCAAACTCTTCTCCAATGCAAAAAATAATTTTCATAGACGAGGCAATTGCAGCATCAACCTTTAATTTTAGTTGATCATCAGTTTCTTTAAAATATTTTCTTCTTTCACTATGTCCCAGTATAACTGTTTTTATCCCTATGCTTATTAACATATTTGCTGAAACTTCACCAGTAAAAGCACCACTTTCAGAAAAGTGCATATTTTGTGCAATAACTTCAATTTTTGAGTCTAATAATAAATCTTGAGCCATAGACAAATTAGTATACGCTGGAGCAATCATAATAGATGTTTCTACCTGATTGAGTTTTTTTAACTCACCTATGAGAGTCATTGTCTGATTAGAATCATTGTTCATTTTCCAGTTTCCAGCAACTATCTTTTTTCTACTCATAATTAATTTTCTTAGTTTAGTTTAACTCTTGGATCTATCCAAGCATATATAATATCTACTAATATATTTATAATTATAAACATAAATGCTATAACTAATACAGATCCCATAATTACAGGTAAATCTAAATTATTGAGAGCATTCACAATCTCTTTTCCTAATCCATTCCAACCAAAAATATATTCTACAAATACTGCACCAGCCAATAATGAAGCAAACCAGCCAGAGATAGCTGTAACCACTGGGTTTAGTGAGTTCTTAATTCCGTGATTTCTAATCACATTGAATTCCGTAAGTCCTTTAGCTCTAGCTGTTCTAATATAATCCTGGTTTAATACATCTAACAATTCATTTCTCATAAGCTGACTTATAACTGCTAAAGGCCTGATTCCTAAGACAATTGATGGTAGAATTAAATTTTTTAATTTGATATTATACCTTTCTCCATAATCATCCAACTCATATAAACTTCCTGTCATCTCTAAACTGGTATATTCATTAAGCACATATCCAAAAAACCAAGCAAATAATATTGCACTAAAAAAAGATGGCAAACTCATTCCAACAACACTAATTAATTGAATAGTTTTATCAATATAACTATCCTTTAAAACAGCTGAAATTATACCCAGAAAGATTCCAATAGTAATTGCAATTATTATTGCCGAAATTGCCAAAACAATGGTATTAGGTAAAGTATTTCTTATTATCTCACTTACTTTTTTCCCTTGCATTGTAAATGAAGTCCTCAGGTAGGGAAATTTAAAAACAATAGTATAGGATTTGAATTTAATTAGTTCAAATGCAGAGTACTTATTTTCTTGCAAGAATGTATAATTCTCTTCTTCATTAGAATGAAAAGAAATGGGAGATAAGTCATTTAAATAATACAAATATTGGGTACTTATTGACTGATCAAAACCATATTTCTTTTTTACATTGATTAATTGTTCTGAATTCTCATTCTGACCTAGCATCATTTGAGCTGGGTCTCCGGGAAGAACATTAAATAAAAAGAAAACTAATGTAATTACTCCAAATAAAGTGAACAGAGAATTTATGAGTTTATTGAATAGAAAATTAGTCAAATTGAATTTTATTAAAATCATTATAATGCCACTTATTGACTATAGTCCCTGACCTAATTTCCAATGCGCCTGGGTTGGATCTAATTATTGTCTTTAAAGCAGTTTCATCGCAGGTATAAAAGTCAAATTCAAAACCAAATTGATTCTTAATTTCTGTTTGCATATTAATTCCAGAGGCAGTAATACCTATTACTTTGTACCCATTTTCAATTGCTTGTTTTGATTTTGTTATTAACTCACTACTTTCATCAAAGTTTGATTTAGATAAATTATATAAAACGAACATCAAAAGTTTTTCCTCCTTTAATAATTCACCTGACATATCTTCTCCATTTAACTCAATAGAAAAATCATGAATTGGTGGCTCATAACCTTTTTTAATTAATTTTGTTTCAACAGATACAAATTCTCCATTTATATCTGGATATTCTCCACTACTAGAAATTACTTTTTCTTTACCATCTACAACAAATTTCCAATCATAATTCCATATATCTTTTGGAGCATCATCAGGGATAACCATATTGTCAATTATGTTTGCTTGTATTTTATAAGGCCTAAAATCAATCATAGGTAAATGCTCAATAACTCTATACACTATTGAAGAGCATATAAATAAAGAAATAACAGAAATGATTATTTGATTTTTAAAATTAATTATAGGTTTAACAAATTCAATTTTGTAAAATATAATTAATATAAAGCATAGAAGGAAAACATCCTTAGTGAAAGATTCCCAAGGCGTTAATGGAATTGCATCACCAAAACATCCACAATCAGTTACCTTATTATAATATGCAGAATACCAAGTTAGGAATGTGAACCAAACAATCATTAATAGCATAACCCATATAGTTAACTTAGGCTTAAATCCTATTAGTAAAAAAAGACCTAACAAAACTTCAAGAATAACTATAATAATAGCTAGAGCTAAAGTATACGGTAGTAAAAAATCGACATCAAATACAGTTGGGCCAAAATATTCTTCAAGTTTAAATGAAAACCCAATTGGATCATTAATTTTAACCAATCCTGAAAAAATAAATAATGAGCCTACAAATATTCGTAAAATATTAACTAAAATTTTCATACTACTTTTCTAAATGAATTAGTGCAAAAACAGCATAATTTATCATATCTCTATAATTAGCATCAATTCCTTCACTAACAAGTGTTTTACCAGAATTATCTTCAATTTGCTTTATTCTTAACAATTTTTGTATTATTAAATCAGTTAAAGAACTTACCCTCATTTCTCTCCAAGCTTCACCATAATCATGATTCTTGTCGAGCATTAAACTCTTAGTATTTTCAGAAATTTCATCATATAAATGTAAGGATTCGTCTAGATCAATATCCGGTTCCTCTGAAACTCCTCTATCAAGTTGAATTAAAGCCATTATAGAATAATTTACAATACCGATGAATTCATCATATTGTCCCTCATCAATTTTTCTTACATTGTTTTTTTGTAATCCTCTAATTCGCTGTGCTTTTATAAAGATTTGGTCAGTTAAAGAAGATAACCTTAAAATTCTCCATGCGCTTCCGTAATCCTTCATTTTTTTATGAAAAAGATCCCTACAAGCTCTAATTACAGTATCATATTGTTTTATTGTATTTTGCACTATAATTTCAAAATTTACGTAAATTTCGATTAAATATTTTTAATGTTCAAAGAATAAAGATTAAAATTTATATAGCTATAATTAATGACTATTAACTGCGCAGGAAAACTAGTAGATTTATCGACTCCAAAAATTATGGGTATTCTGAATGTCACTCCAGACTCATTTTATGATGGAGGAGTGCACAACTCAGACAAAAAAATATTGAAACACGTTGAAAAAATGTTAAATGATGGGGCAGCATTTATTGACATCGGCGCTTATAGTTCAAGACCTAATGGAATAAATATTGATGAAAATGAAGAATTAAATAGAGTTGTTCCAGCATTAGAATTAGTAAATAATAAATTTCCGAATACCATAATTTCAATAGATACATTTAGAAGTAAAGTTGCTGAAGCATGTTTAAATTCTGGTGCATCAATAATAAATGATATATCCGCAGGTGAAATGGATAAAAAAATGATGAAAATTGTAGGAAAATATAAAGTTCCATACATAATGATGCATATGAAAGGAAACCCACAAAATATGATAAGTAGAACTAACTATGATGACATGCTTAAAGAGATCATAAAGTATTTCTCAAAAAAAATAAATCAAGCTCTATCATATAAGATCAATGACATGATTATTGATCCCGGATTTGGTTTTGCAAAAGATCTTAGGCAAAATTATAATCTACTAAGTAGTATGGATCTATTAAAAATACTTGACAAACCGATTATGGTTGGTATTTCCAGAAAGTCTATGATTTATAAATCATTAAAAACCAGTGCTAAGGAATCATTAAATGGAACGACTGTTCTCAATACAGTATCTCTAATAAAGGGTGCTTCTATTTTAAGAGTTCATGACGTAAAAGAAGCAAGTGAGTGCATTAAATTAATAAGTGCACTAAATAAACAAGGTTAATTCTAAGAGTACTAATTTTATTCAATTTTATAATTATACGTATCTTTAACAGCGTATTATGGAGTTTTTTAAGGAAATACTTGATTTTGGAATTGTCGAATTTGCTGATATTATTCTAGTTGCAATTTTATTGTATTATGCATACAAACTTCTAAAAGGAACTGTCGCAATAAATATCTTCCTTGGGATTATTCTTATCTACTTAGTATGGCGAATTACTGCATTTATAGAAATGGATTTGCTTTCAAGTATAATAGGTGGATTTATGAGTGTAGGTATTATTGCATTAATTGTTGTATTCCAACCAGAGATTAGAAAATTTTTATTAATGATTGGTTCCACAAATTTTGCAAAAAAAGGATCTATCCTGGATAGAGTCAACTTTCTTAAGGGAGGACAAGATATTAATAAAAATACTACTGATATTAAATCCATTATTTCTGCCTGTACAAATATGAGTACCTCAAAAACTGGTGCTATTATAGTCATAGAAAGAAATAATAGCCTAAACTTTTTAGAAGATACAGGTGATGAAATGAATATAAAAGTTAATCAGCCAATCATAGAAAGTATATTCTTTAAAAATAGTCCTTTACATGATGGGGCAATTATTGTATCCAATAATTTTATTAAAGCTACAAGGGTAGTATTGCCAATAACTAATGAAAAAATAATTCCTAATAAATATGGTCTTCGTCATAGAGCAGCGGTTAGTATAACAGAGAAAACGGATGCATTAGCAATTGTAGTTTCAGAAGAAACAGGCAAGATTTCATATATTAAAAATGGTGAATTCAAAAACTTCAAAGATTCAGAAGATTTAGTTGGTTTAATCAAAAAAGCATTATATTAAACTAGTTCCATATTTTTCTGACTTTTTAATTGAGTATCATAGAGATTTTTATAATATCCATTAATTTTAAGAAGTTCCTGATGGGTTCCCTGCTCAACAATTTCTCCTAAATTCATCACAATTATATTATCTGCATTTCTAATTGTACTTAGTCTATGGGCAATAACTAAGGAAGTTCTATTGTCAGTCATTTTTTCTATAGCTTTTTGAATTAAAATTTCAGAGTCTGTATCTATAGATGAAGTGGCCTCGTCAAGAATTAAAATTCTTGGATCAGTAACATATGCCCTTAAAAATGAAATTAATTGCCTCTGACCTGTAGATAGCATTATACCTCTTTCACGTACATTGTAATTATAACCATTTGGAAGGGTTTTTATAAAATCATGGATTCCAATTTCAGCTGAAGCTCTTTTTACTTGATCAAATGAAATATTACTATTATTTAAGGTAATATTATGTAAGATTGTATCTGAAAATAAATGCACATCTTGTGATACAAAACCAATTTGATTTCTTAACGATGAAAGAGCAAATTCTTTAATATTAATACCGTCAATTAATATATGACCAGAATTAATCTCATAAAATCTATTAATCAAATTAATAATAGTTGATTTTCCAGCACCTGTTGAACCAACAATAGCAGTAGTAGTTCCAGCTTTGACTTCAAAGGAAATATTCTTTAGTACAATCTCAGATTCATTATATGAGAAATTAATATTTTTAAATTGTATATCTCCTCTTAAATTATTGACTATTTTATTTCCTGATTCACTAATATTAGAGTCTGTATCAAGAACCTTAAATACTCTCTCAGCAGCCACCATACCCATTAATAATGTATTGAATTTATTTGCAATTTGATTTAATGGTCTAAACATCATTGGGATCATCATAATAAAAGCAGTTAATTCACCCAAAGATGTCAAATTATACAATATATTATTCATTCCCCCATACCAAACAACAATACCTAGAGTAAGAGATGATAATATTTCAGCTACTGGAAAAAATATGGAATTATACCAAACTGTTTTTAACCAAGCCTTTTTATGACGTTCATTTATTTTTTTAAATTTTAAATATTCAATTTCTTCTCTTGCAAAGAGTTGTAACACCTTCATTCCTGTGACTCTTTCTTGAACAAAAGAATTTAAATTTGCAACTTCTGTTCTAACCTCATCAAAAGCCGTTTTCATGTATTTTTGAAATATCATAGTTGCAATTAGTATTAGGGGTAATGTTAAAAAAACTATTATACTTAATTTCCAATTCATTATGATCATTACAATTCCAACTAAAAGCATCTTTAAAATATCACTTATAATCATAAATAGCCCCTGACCAAAAATATCTGCAATTCTTTCCATATCAGTAACAGCTCTTGTAATTAATATACCAACTGAAGATTTGTCATAATACTTCAACTTAAAATTTAGAATATGTTTAAATAACATAACTCTAATATCTTTAACTACAGATTGCCCTAGCTGACTCGCATAATAAATAAAAAAGTAATTTGAAATAACTTCACATATAAGTAATACTCCAATTAAAATTATATAGAATAAAAACCCCTCAGTAATTTGAGCTGTTAGATTTTGGTCAACTACTTTCTCTAGTACAACAGGCCTTAATGCTCCAAAAATTGAAAGTCCCAAAACTGAAAATATACATATTGAAAAAAACAGTTTATAAGGATAAACATATTTCAATATTCTTTTAAAAAGGACAATATTATATACTTGAGTTTTTTCTTTCATAAGTAATTATCAATAAAATAATAAATTAATAATCCAGTTATTAAACCCTTAAGCCAACCCAACCAAGAAGCTAATCTCGGGTTTTTATCAACCCATTCCCATTTTTTTTTAATGTACTCTTTTATCATTTATTTAATGTTACTAGGATATTCAATATTAGTTAAAAATAATGCATGTGCAGGCATTGATGGTCCTGCTTGTGATCTATCTTTTGACTTAATAATATTATGAATCTCCCCCGGAGGAATTTTTCCTAAACCTACTTCCAAGATTGTACCTACAATTGCTCTTACCATATTTCTTAAGAATCTATTCGCCTTTATCTTAAATATTAGTAAGCCATTATCTTCAGTCAATGAAAAGCTGATAATATTACATAGAAATGTTTTTACATCAGTATTTGTCTTAGAAAATGCTTCAAAATTCTCATATTCCTTAATTATTGATATGGCTTGATTCATTTTATTAATATTCAAATCTTGTTGAATAAAATACGAAGTTTCATAAGAGAATACATTCTTTTCTAAAGAAATATAATATTCATACTCTCTACTTGTTGCACTAAATCTAGCATGAACGTCATCATTAACCTTATATAAATCCTTAATACAAATTTCCTGATTTAGAAAAGAATTTAAATTGTCTTTTAAATCATCCAAGTCTAATTTATTTTTATAATCAAAATGAGCACACATATGTTTTGCATGAACTCCTGTATCTGTTCTACCAGCTCCTATTATTTTAATTTCTTCTTTTAATAGTGTTTTTAAAGCATTTTCAATTGTCTCCTGAACAGTAATAGCATTAGGTTGAATTTGCCAACCATGAAATGTTGATCCGTTATATGAAATTTCAAGAAAATATCTCAAGGTATTTGTTACATTTGTTTAAAGGACAAATATATACTTAATCTTCCTAGATTAAAAAATGAAAAAAATTCTTTTAATTTCAGATACACACGGATACATTGATAAAAAAATTGTCAATTATGCTAGTAAGGTAGATGAAATCTGGCATGCTGGTGATATTGGAGATATTTCAGTTAGCGATAAGCTAAAAAAAATAAAACCTTTAAGAGCTGTATATGGGAATATTGACGATCAAAAAATTAGAGCTGAATTTCCTCTTCACAATAGATTTATTTGTGAAAAAGTTAAAGTATGGATTACTCATATTGGTGGTTATCCAAAAAGATACAATCCAAAGATCTTAAAAGAACTGAAATCAAATCCTCCTGATCTTTTCATATGTGGTCATTCTCATATATTAAAAGTGATAAATGACAAACAATTAGATCTTTTACATATAAACCCAGGGGCAATTGGAAAACATGGGCTTCACAGAGTCAGGACAATGATTCAATTTGAAATAAATGGAAAAAAAATTGAAAATCTATCTGTAATAGAGTTTAAAAGATAATTATCTAATCCTATCAATAGATCTTATTAAATCTTCATCCTTTTTTATAGCTCTATTTGCAAGTACTAATAAAATAATTGAAAATATTGGAACTAAATTTGTCCATTCAAAGTTAGATGCAAGATCAAATACAAATATCAAAATTCCAACAAATACAAAACACAGAATTATTGAAAGTCTATTCAATACAAATTGGGTTTGCCTATTCATGTATTTAAATATGGTATAAAAGGAAATTATAGAAATAATTAATGGAAATAAAGAAATAACTCCGCCAAAAAATGAATTATAAAGTGTATCTATGAAATACAAATAATAACAATACGCAAAGTTAATTAACGAACAAATCAATAAATACAGAGATTGAATCCTTTGTACCATAGTATATAATTTTCTGCTAAATTAAGAGTTTTAAAAAAAAAGTTGTATTATTGTACCAGAATTATTCAACATCACAGATATAATTCTTGATTAATCACAATTTTTTACTTCTATAAAATATAAAAATCACCAGCTGATTTATTACATATAAAAATCTCACACCACATAACATTAAATAATAATTAATTAAAAAAACTAAAATGTTTGAAATTTCTAAACTAAAAGAAAAAAAACTTTCTGATCTACAGCAAATTGCTGAAGAATTAAATATTTCTAAATTCAAAACCTTAAAAAAGCTTGATTTAGTGTATAAAATTTTGGATCATCAGGCTTCTAATCCTGAAACCAAAAAACCATCTCCTAAGCAGGAATCTACTGCTGTTAAAAAGGAACCTAAGTCTGCAAAAATAGACTCAGAAAACTATTCTAGACAGAAAAAAAATAAAAATCATCCAAGAAATGCTAAAAAGGATTCAGTAAAAGGATCTAAAGAACCTAATGGAAATAGGGATAATAGGAATCGCTATAGAGAACCTGACTATGAATTCGATGCAATCATTGAGAGTGAAGGTGTCCTAGACATTATGATGGATGGCTATGGATTCCTAAGATCATCAGATTATCATTACCTATCATCACCTGATGATATATATGTTTCTCAGTCTCAAATAAGATTATTTGGACTCAAAAAAGGTGATACAATTCTTGGTAATGTTAGGCCTCCAAAAGAGGGTGAAAAATATTTTCCATTAATTCAAGTAAATAAAATAAATGGACTTGATCCAAAAATAGTAAGGGATAGGGTTTCCTTTGAGCATTTAACCCCATTGTTTCCCAATGAGAAATTTATTTTGGCAGATAAAAACAATACGATTTCTACCAGAGTAATAGATCTATTTTCTCCAATTGGAAAAGGTCAAAGAGGAATGCTAGTTTCTCAGCCTAAAACTGGGAAAACCATGTTACTAAAAGATATTGCTAATGCAATTGCAGCTAATCATCCAGAAGTATATCAAATAATTTTGCTTATTGATGAAAGACCAGAAGAAGTAACAGATATGCAAAGGAACGTAAAAGGTGAAGTAATTGCATCAACTTTTGATAAAGAAGCTAATGAACATGTAAGAATTGCAAATATAGTTCTTGAAAAAGCTAAAAGACTAGTTGAGTGTGGATACGATGTTGTAATTCTTCTTGATTCTATTACTAGACTTGCAAGAGCTTACAATACGGTGCAACCTGCATCAGGTAAAATATTAAGTGGTGGTGTAGATGCTAATGCATTACATAAACCTAAAAGATTTTTTGGAGCTGCAAGAAATATTGAAAATGGAGGTTCTCTTTCAATTATTGCGACTGCGCTAACTGAGACAGGTTCAAAAATGGATGAAGTAATTTTTGAAGAATTCAAAGGTACAGGTAATATGGAACTTCAATTAGATAGAAATATTTCCAATAGAAGAATATTCCCTGCTATAGACTTAACTTCATCTAGTACTAGAAGAGATGATCTTTTATTAGATGCAAATACTATTCAAAGAATGTGGGTAATGAGAAAATACTTGGCAGATATGAATCCTGTTGAGGCTATGGAATTTATAAATGATAGATTTAAGAAAACTTTAAGCAATGAAGAGTTTCTTGTTTCAATGAATGGATAAGCTATTTCAATCCTGCTAAATGTTTAGTCAAATTAGATTTTAAATTTGAGGCCTTATTATCGTGAATAATATTATTTCTAGCCAGTTTATCTATCATAGATAAAATAGATGGTAGTTCCTTTTGAGCTTCTTTCTTCTTTGTTAACTCAAAAAAATTTTTCATAGCAGTTCTGGCACTTTTATGCTGGTATCTATTTCTTAAACG
>CAZXST010000019.1:0-12734 GCA_964643205.1 uncultured Flavobacteriaceae bacterium
TTAAGTTTTGATGTAGATGGAGATGGTATAGATGACGAAACTAATATACAAGGAAGATTTCTTTATCAATCTGAATTGAACTTTACTTCAGATAAACCTTATGTAATCTATGGATATGCTGCTGTTCCTGAAAACGAAACACTAACAATAAACTCTGGATCTAGAATACATTTTCATGCAAATTCCGGATTAATTGTAACAAATGGAGCCTCAATAAAAACAAATGGAGAGTTCAGTTTAGATCAAGAACTTTTAGAAAATGAAGTTATTTTTGAAGCAGACAGATTAGAACCGATTTTTGAAAATATTCCAGGTCAGTGGGGAACAATTTGGTTGTTTGACGGTAGCATAAATAATGAAATTAACTATACAACAATCAAAAATGGCTCTATTGGAATATATATAAGTGGAGATTTTGAAAATGCTCAAGAAAAACTAGTAATAAGAAATAGTAAAATCTATAATTCAAGCAATTTTGGTATACTTGCTAAGGGATCTTCCATTAAAGCAGAAAATCTAGTTATAAATAACTCAGGCCAATCTTCTTTTGCTGCAACTTATGGTGGTAAATATAGTTTCACACACTCTACAATTGCTAATTATTGGAACTCTGGGTTTAGACAATTTCCAACTATTCTACTCAATAACTATTTAATTGACTCAGAAGATAATATACTCAATAATGAGATTTTAGAAGCTTATTTTAATAACTGCATAATCTATGGTAGCCAAAATATTGAATTACTTATAGAACAATTAGATGATTCAGACCTGGATTATAAGTTTAGTAACTGCTTGCTAAAATTTACAGATATAAATAATAGTTTTAATACAAGTACATATGATTTTGAAAATCAAGAACATTTTGAGAATTTAATATTAAATCAAGATCCAGAATTTTTAAGTCCATTTGAAAATAATATGATCATTGGTGAAAATTCAGCAGCAAAAAATCAAGGTGATCATTTCTTTTCAAATATGATTCCATTTGATTTATTAAATGTAAATCGAACTATTAATCCTGATTTAGGTGCATATCAGCATGTGACTCAGGATGATTAAGATGTAAATAGTGGCCTATCTTTCATCATCCCTTTAACAGAACTTGCAATTTCATTTAGAGTCTCTTCATTATCTTTATTTTGAATTGCTCTATCAATATAATCTACAATCTTTATCATATCTTCTTCAACTAAGCCTCTTGTAGTTACTGCTGCAGTTCCAACTCTAATCCCTGAAGTAATAAAAGGTGATTTATCATCAAATGGGACCATATTCTTATTAACGGTAATTTCAGCTTTTCCTAAAGTTGATTCAGCTTCTTTTCCAGTTATATCTTTATTTCTTAAATCTATAAGCATCATATGATTGTCTGTTCCTCCAGAAATAATGTCATACCCTCTATCGATGAAAGCCTTAGCCATTGTTGCAGCATTCTTTTTTACTTGAAGTATGTAATACATATATTCATCCGTAAAAGCCTCTCCAAAAGCTATCGCTTTTGCTGCAATTACATGCTCAAGAGGTCCGCCTTGGTTTCCTGGAAATATTGCTGAATCAAGAATTGATGACATTTTCTTTAATGATCCATTTTTTAATTTAACGCCAAAAGGATTATCAAAATCTTTTCCCATCATAATTAATCCACCTCGGGGACCTCTTAATGTTTTATGGGTAGTTGTTGTAACTATATGGCAATAAGGTAAGGGATCATTTAATATACCTTTAGCTATTAGGCCAGCTGGATGAGATATATCTGCTAATAGTAATGCATCAACGCTATCTGCTATTTCTCTAAACTTCTTGTAATCTATATCTCTCGAATAGGCTGAAGCACCAGCAATGATTAATTTAGGTCTTTCTTTTTTTGCAATTTCCATAATTAGATCATAATCTAATCTTCCAGTCCTCTTATCAACTCCGTAGAATACAGGATTATATAGTTTCCCTGAAAAATTAACTGATGATCCATGTGTAAGATGTCCGCCATGAGATAAGTCAAAACCTAATATTTTATCTCCAATATTTAAACACGCAAAAAAGACTGCAGAATTTGCTTGACTTCCTGAATGAGGCTGGACATTTACCCAAACAGCACCAAATAATTCTTTAGCTCTTTCAATTGCTATAGATTCAATTTCATCAACAATAGAACATCCGCCATAATATCTTTTGCCAGGATATCCTTCTGCGTATTTATTTGTTAATACTGAACCTGTTGCCTTTAATACTTGATCACTTACAAAATTTTCAGAAGCAATTAACTCTATACCTTCAATTTGACGAGATTTTTCTTGATCAATTAAATTGAAAATTTCAAGATCTTTTTGCATATTTTTACTAAATTAAATTTCTAAGTCAAAAATAATCAATAGAATATTTTAATTGAGAAAAAATTTACAATTTGAATTATTATTTATTAACACTATTAAGATTTATAAACAGCAATCAATATGAGTAAGAAGGTTAATATAATTAATAGGAAAGCTAAATTCAATTATGAATTGCTTTCCAAATATATTGCTGGAATTGTTTTAACAGGCTCTGAGATTAAATCAATTAGGCAAAATAAAGCGAGCATATCAGAGAGTTTTTGCAAATTTGACAACAAGGGAGAACTCTACATATTGAATATGAATATTGAAAAATATTCCAATAGTGCAATAGATGAGTATAGGCCAAAAAAACAAAGAAAATTACTACTAAATAAAAATGAGCTAAAAAAGCTCATGAAGGAAACTATAAATTCTAGTAATACAATAATTCCATTAAAATTATTTATAAATGAAAAGGGATTGGCTAAAATTGAAATTTCTTTAGCAAAAGGGAAAAAACTCTATGATAAGAGAGAAACAATAAAAGACAGAGAAAATAAAAGAGATCTAGACAGGCTGAAAAAAATAAAAAATAAAAAATAAATCTTACTCTTTTTCTTTTAAAAGTGGCACGAATTGAAATTCTCCGTACTCCTTCATATTAAATTTCTTTTCTGAAACCCTAATATATAAGGTCATAACTTGAATACTTTCTCCAACTGGAATAACTAGTCTACCTCCGATTTTAAGTTGATTTAAGAGAGTTTTAGGAACAAATGGTGCTCCAGCAGTTACAATAATTGAATCAAATGGAGCTTCTTCTTCAAGACCTTTATATCCGTCTCCATATATAATTTTTTTGGGATAATAATTAATACTCGGTAAAAAATTAACTACTTTCTTATAAAGTTCTCCTTGTCTTTCAATAGAGAAAACATTAGCACCAAGCTCACATAAAACTGCTGCTTGATAACCACTTCCTGTTCCAACCTCTAATACTTTATCTCCTTTATTTATTTCAAGAAGTTCAGTCTGAAATGCAACTGTATAGGGTTGAGATATCGTTTGATCAGAACCTATAGGAAACGCTTTATCCTGATAAGCATGATCAATAAATCCAGAATCCATAAACAAATGTCTTGGAACCCTACCAATAGCTGAAAGTACATTTATATTATTAATCCCTTTAGATTTGATTGTTTGGATTAATTTCTTTCTTAAACCTTTATGTTTAAAAGAATCATTCAATTATAGTAGATATATTATAAATTTCTAAATATCAATAAATTTATAACTATTATTTGATCTTAAAAATATTAAATTTGCAAAAAACTATCTATGTTAAAAGTCGGAGTAATCGGTGCTGGGCATCTCGGTAAAATTCATATAAAACTTCTTAAGGAATCAAAAAAATACAACTTAATAGGTTTTTATGACAATGATAGTTCTAATTCTAAAAAAGTTTCAGATGAACTTTCATGTAGATGTTTTGATACGTTTGAATTATTGTTAGCTGAAGTTGATGTTATAGATATAGTTACTCCTACCCCATCACATTTTCATTATGCATCCATTGCATTAGAAAATAAAAAACACATATTTATTGAAAAACCTATAACTGGGAACCTAAAAGAAGCAAAACAGATAATAAGTCTGGCAAAAGAAAACGGTGTTAAAGGGCAAGTTGGACATGTTGAAAGGTTTAATCCTGCATATTTACATGTAAAAGATAAAATTAACAGCCCAATGTTTATAGAAACTCATAGGTTAGCACAATTTAATCCACGAGGCACAGATGTCCCTGTAATTCTTGATTTAATGATTCATGATATTGATATAGTTCTTGATATGGTTAAATCTGATATTAAAAGTATTTCATCAAGTGGAATATCAATTATTAGCAAATCTCCTGATATTGCCAACGCTAGGATAGAATTTGTAAATGGATGTGTCGCTAATTTAACTGCAAGTAGAATTTCTTTAAAAAACATGAGGAAGATTAGAATTTTCCAAGAAGAAAAATATATATCCATTGATTTCTTTAAAAAAGATTCTGAAGTTGTTATTATGTCTGACTTTTCTGGAGAAGAATCTACTAATGGATTAATTTTAGAAAACGCAGAAGGAATTAAAAAACAAATAACAATTGATAAAAGTAAAATTAATAACTCTAATGCTATTCTTGAAGAATTAGAGAGTTTAGCTGATTCAATTGAGAAAGACACACCTCCTAAGGTAACTTTACAAGATGGATATAAAGCATTAAAAGTTGCACTAGAAATAATAACTGCATTTAATAAATAACTTATGAAAAAAATTTCAATTATTGGTGCAGGGACTATGGGTAATGGAATTGCTCAGGTTTTTGCTATGAATAATTACCATGTTAATCTTATTGATTTGAAATCTAAATCACTAACAAATGGTGTAAATCGTATTATAACTAATCTTGATAGAATGATTAAAAGAGATGTTATTAGCTCTGATCAGAAAACAGCAACATTAGATAATATTTCTACTTCAACTGATATAAATAGTGCAAAATCGTCTGATCTTGTTATTGAAGCTGTTACAGAAAACATAAAAGTCAAGATGAAAATATTTGAACAGTTAGATAAAATATGCTCCTTTGAAACTATCCTAGCTACAAACACTTCATCTATTTCAATAACAGAAATAGCATCTTCTACAAAAAGAGAAGATAAGGTTATAGGAATGCATTTTATGAATCCTGTGCCTATTATGAAATTAGTTGAGGTAATAAGAGGTCGTAAAACAAGTGATGAGACTACAAAAACTATAATAGAAATATCTGAGACAATCAAGAAAATTGCAATTGAAGTAAATGATTATCCTGGATTTATAGCAAATAGAATTCTATTGCCAATGATAAATGAAGCAATTGAAGCATTAAATAAGGGAGTAGCTAAAGTAAAAAATATAGATAGTATAATGAAAATTGGAATGGGTCATCCAATGGGTCCTCTACAATTAGCAGATTTTATTGGTTTAGACGTATGTCTTTCAATACTTGAAGTAATGCATGAAGGATTTAAGAATTCAAAATATGCTCCATCTGAATTATTAGTAAATATGGTTAAATCAGGGAAATTAGGTGTAAAATCAGGCGAAGGTTTTTATGATTATTCGGAAAGCAAAAAAGCTGAGTTAGTTGCAAAACAATTTCAATAGTAAGATTAATGAATATTAGAGAGAATTTAAATAATTTATATCATTCTATCGATAACTCTGTAAAATTAGTTGCTGTTTCTAAAACAAAGTCTAATGAGCAAATAATGGAAGCATATCAGGCTGGGCAAAAGATTTTTGGTGAAAATAAAGTTCAAGAACTCGTAAGTAAATATAACTCATTGCCAAAAGATATAGAATGGCATATGGTAGGTCATTTACAGAAAAACAAAGTAAAATATATAGCCAATTTTATTAAGCTTATACATAGTGTTGATAACTTTAAACTTTTAAAAGAGATTAATCGCCAAGCAAAAAAGAATAATATAACTATCAATTGCTTATTACAGATTAAAATTGCTTCTGAAGAAACAAAGTTTGGCTTATCTATAGATCAAGTAAAGCCAATTTTAGAATCTGAGGAATTCAAAAGCCTAAAGAATATTTCCATTATAGGATTAATGGGTATGGCTAGTTTTACAAATAATGAAGAAATTTTAAAAAATGAATTTAATTATTTAAATGATTTTTATAATAACCTAAGGATCACTTATCCAAACATTACAGTCCTATCAATGGGCATGAGTTATGATTATAAATTAGCTATTAAATATGGCAGCAATATGGTTAGAATAGGAAGTTTGATTTTTGGAGCAAGAAATTAAAATATAACATTATATACGCAATAATTGATATAGAAACTACTGGAGGTAAATTTAATGAGGAAAAAATTACCGAGATAGCCATTTATAAATTTCAGAATAATAAGCTATCTGATCAAATATACACTTTAGTTAATTCAGTAAAAGAGATCCAGCCCTTTATCCAAAATCTTACTGGAATTAATAAAGAAATGTTGAAAAATGCTCCAAAATTTAGAGATATTTCAAAAAAAATTATGGATATAACAAACAACTGCACATTAGTGGCACATAATGCAGATTTCGATTATAGAGTATTAAAAAATGAGTTTACAAATATAGGGGTTAACTTTACCAGGAAAACTTTATGTACAATAGAGTTATCCAAAGAACTACTTCCAGAAGAAGATTCATATAGTTTAGGAAAATTGACAACCAGTCTAGGTATCAAAATTGAGAAAAGGCATAGGGCTGATGGGGATGCTATGGCAACCCTTAAACTATTTAAAATGCTTTTAGAAAAGGACAAAGAAAATGTTATTGATAGATTAACAAAATAGTCAATGGGTAAACACTTAATAACCATAATAGGCCCTACAGCAATAGGAAAAACAAGTTTAGCAATTAAGGTTGCTAATTATTTTAAAACTGAAATCGTTTCTGCAGACTCTCGACAATTTTATAAAGAGATGAATATTGGAACTGCAAAACCGTCAAATTCTGAGCTTAAAAGTATTAAACATCATCTAATAAATAACAAAAGCATTAATGATGATTATAACATATCTGACTATGAAAAAGATGCTTTAAAGTCTATAAAATCAATTTTCAATAAAAATGATATAGCTATTCTTGTCGGTGGATCTGGGTTATATATAAATACTGTCTTATATGGATTAGATGAAATGCCGGAAATAAGTAACCATACTAGAAATTCACTTTACTTAGATTTAGAATTAAAGGGAATAAAAAAAATGCAAGAACAGTTAAAACTATTAGATCCAGCATCATATAATACTATAGATATAAATAATCCTAGGAGATTAATTAGAGCATTAGAAGTTTCTATATCAACAGGGAAATCATATTCAAGTTTTCTGAAAAAGAAAAAGAAAAAAAGAAATTTTAATATAATAGTATTAGGAATAAATCAAGATAGATCCGATTTGTATAATAAAATAAATACCCGTGTTGACAATATGGTTAAAAATGGTTTAATTAATGAAGCAAAAGGACTTTATAACTTGAAAAGTTTAAATGCATTAAATACTATTGGCTATAGTGAAGTCTTTAATTATATAGAAAATAATTCCTCCATTGATGAGTGCATAGATGAAATTAAAAAAAATACAAGGAGATATGCTAAAAGACAATTAACTTGGTTTAAATCAATTGATAGAGTAAAATGGATAACTCCAGAATATAATTTTGAAAAAATTATAGCACATATCAATAATCTAATCAGAAACTAGCCGAAAACCTTCTCCATGAATATTATTTATTTTAACATTTGGATCTATCTCTAACTGTTTCCTTAGTTTTGCAATATATACATCCATACTTCTAGAAGTAAAATAATTATCATCCCTCCATATTCTTGTTAATGCTAATTCTCTAGGCATTAGATCATTTTTATGTAGAAGTAACATCTTTAATAACATATTCTCTTTAGGGGATAATTTAACATGTTTATTGTCCTTAAACTTAAGATGTCTTAGTTTAGAATTGAATTCAAAAGAACTAAACTTAAATTCATGCTCATCCGTATCTAATATTGCACTTAGCTTATTTCTTTTTAAAATAGCCTTGATCTTGTACAATAATACATCACTATCAAAGGGTTTTTTAAGATAATCGTCCGCACCTATTTTATAACCCTTTAATACATCCTCTTTTAAAGATTTTGCTGTTAGAAAAATTATTGGAACATCTTGGTTGATTTCTTTTATCTCTTCAGCCAAAGTAAATCCATCCTTATAAGGCATCATAACATCAAGTATACATATATGGAAATCATGTTTCTTGAATTTTTCAAACCCCTCCATTCCATTTTTAGCTAAAACAACGTCATAATCATTCATTTTTAAAAAATCTCGAAGAATAATACCAAAATTTGGGTCATCTTCTACTAATAAAATTCTCTTATTATCATTCATAATATGTTATTTGTTGGCAAACAATTCTATTGAAAATACTGTTCCCTTGTTTAATGCGCTTTCTAAAATTATCTTTCCGTTATGATAGTCTATTATCTTTTTTACATATGCTAAACCAAGGCCATGACCTTTTACGTTATGCAAATCCCCTGTTTGTTCTCTATAAAATTTTTCAAAAATCTTTTTCTGAACCTTTTTAGACATTCCAATTCCATTGTCTATAATTTTTAATACAATTTTATCTGCAACATTTTCAGTAGAAACTTGAATTTCTGGCACTTTATCACAGTATTTAATTGCATTATCTATAATATTAACCATAACATTTACTAAATGAGTTTCATTTCCATGAATCTCTGAATTAACCGCATTTAAATTCAAATGTATAGAACCATTTTTATTCTCTAGCAATAATTGCACATGAGAAACTGCGATCTTTATTAATTCATTTAGATCTAAAGTAGCTTTTATAATATTTAGTTCTTTCCTTTCTAACTGGGAAATTCTTAAAACATTCTCAACCTGATCGTACATTCTTTTATTCTCATCCTTGATCATTTCTAAATACTTCTTAACTAAAGATTTATCCTTAATTGTCTTTGGGTTTTTTATTGAATCTAAAGCAAGGTTAATAGTAGCTATAGGAGTTTTAAATTCATGAGTCATGTTGTTAATAAAATCCGTTTTGATTTGAGAAATCTGTCTTTGTCTTAAGAGAATTAGCACAGTGTATATATATACAACTATTATTATAAAAGTAAAAATAATTGAAACCAGAGCAACTGAAACCACCGGTGTTATTAAAAAGGGAGTTCTTTTTGGGAAATTTACTTTTATAAGGTAATCACTCTCATCATTTTCATCAGTAAAAAGAGCTGACTCAAATGTATTTTTATCTAAGACAAAATTTTCAGTTTTAACACGAGTTATTGAATCTTTATTGAATATTGCAAATTCAAAAGGAATGTCAATATTAAATCTCTTAAACCTATATTTTAAAAAATTACTTAAAGACTTTACATTTCCAATTCTTCTTTCTATTGGGTTTCTTTTTGCAAGATCATGATATGCTGTCTCAAATAGAATTTCTTTACTTTTTGATATTTCACCAATTTTTGGAAGGAACTGTTCAGAGCTTAATCCTGAATATTCCTTTTCATCTTGAATTTTAACAACTTTTGTTTCTCTTTCACTAGAAACCCTTTTTAGGTTAAGACTATCATCTAAAACATTCCAAAACTGAGGCACTTTAAGGTTTTCTTCAACAGATGCATTTCTATACATCATTATTTCATTATTATCGCTATCCTCCTTAATAATGTATAAACTGTTTATTGCAGTTGTATCTATCGCTCCTCCACTACTTATTAAATCTCTAAATTTTACAACATAACGTCTAAATTCTCTTTTTTCTAACCATTCAACTCCTTCAGATAATGCAATGCTAGAATCATTATTAAATTTCCTCTCAGCATCTCTATAAATTTCCACAATAAAGAAGCCTTGGATAATAATAACCCCTATTAATGATACACTCATTAAGGTAATTAGAAGAATAAGAGTTCGTTTACTCATAATTCAAATTTAATGCAAAATTATAATGGATTAATTAATTTAACCTATCGTTAACATATGATTTAAGAAGGATCAGCATTAATTTATGATATTATTATGAATTTCTAATACCCTATCAGATAGGCTTGAAATATCTACATTTTCTATAACATAATCAGATTTTTGAATTTTAACATCATTAGGTAATTGCATATTAATTATTGATTTAATCTTATCAACTGAAAAGTTATTTCTTTTGATTATTCTAGAAATTACATCTTCTTCAGAAGAAGTTACACATATGATTTTATCGAAAGAATTTTCTACCTGGTTTTCAAAAATAATTGCAGATTCATAAATTATATATTTAGATTCTTGTTTTTCTATCCAAGAATTAAACTCCTTAGCCACATAAGGATGAACTATAGAGTTTATTTTTTTTAATGAAGTTTCATTATTAAAAATAACATCTGATAAATACTCTTTGTTTAGTTTATTTTTATCATATGTCTTATTTCCAAAAGCTGTTATAATTTCATTCTTTAATAAGGAATTAGTATTCATTATTTCTTTAGCAATCTCATCGGAATTAAATACAGGGACGCCTTTTTCTGCAAACATACTTGATATAGTTGTTTTACCTGTACCAATTCCTCCTGTTATAGCAACTTTAATCATTCTATAATTACGTATTGAATCTGATTGTTTTCTATCCTACATTTTTTAACATTACTCGGTTTTTTTGTAATACTTGAAATTAATACTGAATTGTCTTTATTAATTGTATTCAAGTCACATTCTACTCTAAAATCCATTGGATTAACAGCTTTATAATCCTTTATACTAACCCTGTATAAAACAGACACTACCTTAGGATAATAGTTGATTTTCATATTATCATCAATATTTACAATGGTAATAGGAACCTTTATAGATTCTTCTGTGAATTTCTCTACTTTCAATTGAAAGTCTATTTCAGTATCAGAATGTGTTATGTTATTATTCTCTGGTGATTTAATTTTAATTTTAGTATTAATCTCTGAATCTATTTCGTTTAGTACTAATTTATGAGTTTGTATCACATTAATTGTATCAATTAATGAATTTGGTCCAGTTACCGTGATTGAATCCTTTGATAATTTATATTCTTGAAAAGAGTCAAATCCAGATTTATACCCAATTGCTAATTCTAATTCTATTGGAACTTTTTTTGATTCATATTGTTCAATAATAAAATCTATTTGATCAACTGAAGATGAGACTAAGCTAACAGATTTATTAAATTTTGACTGAAGATCTGAAAAATTTCTTTGTTTGGTCCACTGATATTTTGAATTAACCTTATTTAAATTATTAAGTGAAATTTCTATTAATGGCTCGTCTATATAGTATTTAGCTAAATTATATCCATAACCTTTTAATTCAAGCCTTATGCTATCAATTGATTGATCTAATACAACTTGATCAGATGGAACATCGACTGCTTTTACAGCAAATACTATAGTTTTAGTATAATTAGATGTCAGTTTAGATAGCATAGAATAGATTAGAGCTAATAATAGAAAAAACAGAAAAACATTGAATTTTCTGGTCTTATATACTGATCTAATTTTTTTAAACATCTTTCTTATTTACTAAAAAAAACTTCAGAAAAAATGCTTTCTATGTTTTTTTTGTTAAACATTAATATGATACTCGATTTTAAATAACCATAGCCATAACCTAATATTTGAATAGCGCTGGTTATAATTGACAACAACCCTATCTTAAAACTTCTATTAACAAATGCTGATGAAATAAAGACTAGCATCATATATGCAAATATTATATAAAATGGAATCTGATTCCCTCTAATTAATTCAATAATTGAGAAAATCAAGAATATCAGAGCAAATGTCGGGAAATAATATACCAATCTAAATGATTTCGGGTGCCAATGATTAAGTATTGGTCTAACCAATCCAAACTTATATACTTGTTTAAAGAAACTACTAATTGTAACCCTTCTCTTGTGAAAAACCACTACATCACTATATAGTGCTGTTTTAAATCCTAATAGATTGAGTCTAATAGATAAATCTGGATCTTCTCCAGGGTGTATGTTCCCAAATCCATTTGATTTTAAAAAGGCCTCTTTAGATATTCCCATATTAAAACTTCTTGGCTGAAATAGCTTTTTCTTATACTTCCCTCCTCTTATCCCGCCAGTAGTTAAAAAAGAGGTCATTGAAAAACTAACAGCTTTTTGGTAATCACTAAAAGACTCATGAGAAGCATCTACACCTCCAAAACAATCTACATAGTTTTTATTTAAATTATCCATTACATGTTGCATATAATCTTTAGGTAATATACAGTCTGAATCTAGTATTATAAAATAACTTCCTTTTGCCTTTTTCATCCCATAATTTCTAGAATCTCCAGGGCCTGTGTTATTCTTTTTATAGTAAGATATAGTTAATTGAGGGGTGAAATCATTTATAACCCCCTGGCAATCATCTGTTGATCCATCTTCAATTATTACAATTTCAAAATCTTTTTTAGAAGACAACTTAGTAAAACTCTCTAAAAGTTCTTTTATCTCCTGGGGTCTGTTGTATACAGGAATAATAAAAGAAATAGCATTTTCAGTCATAGATCAAATTTAATCAAACAAGTAGATATAAAAAAAAGACCCGGTTTATAACCAGGTCTTTTTTGTCTTTATTCCTAAACTATTATTCAATAATTAATTTAGAAACTTTTTTATAACCATTTATGGTAACTTCTACAATATAGAAGCCAGTATTAATAGATGAAATATCTAACGTATCTCCCGTGATAATAGTACTAAGTACCCTTCTACCATTTATATCAAATAGTTCAATTTGTTTATCACC
>CAZXST010000020.1:0-11494 GCA_964643205.1 uncultured Flavobacteriaceae bacterium
ACCTTTTCATTCTTTTGAGCTACAACTCCAACAAGTTTATTAAAGTTATTAGCATCCTTAATTAGCTGTATAGATTTATCTCTACTGGCAGTAATCGGTATAACAACACCAGGAAATAAGACAGTATTTCTTAAAGAAAGAATTGGCAATGTTTTTGGCAAATTTTCCTTAATTATTTCTTTTTCATCTTCAGTTGTCATCAGAGGAATTAACTCCGAATTCTCATCAATGTCCTGAACTGACAAATTGTCAATATTAAAAAGATTTTCTTTAAACATATTTATTTTATTTGCTTCATTAGCACTATAACTATATCTGTAATATGAGTAATAATGCACTTATTTCAGTGTATATTATTCAATATCTATGCCAATAGAAGAAATTAAGTTATTTTTTTGTTAAGTCTAACTAGTATAATTGCTCCTGCAACAAAGAATATTAAAAACACTAAAATTGAATTTCTCATACTGCCAGTAATTTGATCTATCGTAGCAAAAAGCGTCATTCCAATTACAATACTTAATTTTTGAGAAACATCATAAAAACTAAAATATGAAGTATTGTTTGTTGTGGAAGGTATGAATTTAGAAAATGTAGATCTAGATAATGCTTGTATTCCTCCCATTACTAACCCCACAAGACCTGCAGCAATATAAAACTCTGTTGACGTTTCAACATAATATCCAAAAATACAAATAAGAGCCCATATTATATTAAGTGAGATAAGCGTTTTTAAATTACCTATTCTTTCAGAAATTTTAGCACTAAGTATTGCTCCAACTACAGCTATTAGTTGTATTAGCAGTATACTTAAAATAAGTCCAAATGTTTTTTCCCCTTCATTCCAGCTTATTTCAGCTTCACCAAAATATGTCGCTACTAAAATTACAGTTTGTAAAGCAATGCTATAGATAAAAAAAGCCGTTAAAAACACTTTTAATATTTGATTGTTCTTTAACTCATCCCAAACTATTTTTAATTCATGAAATCCAGAAAAAATTAAATTTTTATTTTCTATAGTGGAATTATTATTTAACCTTAATTGTTTGTAATATTTTTTTCCTGGCAGGTGGTAAAAAGTATATTGACTAAATAAAAACCACCAAACACCAACCATTATAAATGATATCTTCATAGCTTTTATTTCAGCCACTACCCCATTTGAGTCAGTAATTCCAAAATAATCAGGATAATTAATCATTATAAGATTAACTAACAGCAAAATAACACTACCTATGTAACCCATGGCATAACCTTTTGCACTTACCTTATCTTGCTGTTCAGGGTGTGCAATTTCAGGTAAATAAGAATTGTAAAATACCAAGCTTGCCCAAAATCCTATAAGTGCAATAAAGTAGTATACCAAACTTGAATTTAGATTATCAATATCAAACCAATATAAGAGTATGCATGCAAAAGATCCAGAGTAGCAAAAAAACTTCATAAAGAATTTTTTTCCTCCAGTATAGTCTGCTATTCCTGAAAGCAAAGGAGATAGAAAAACTAATATAACAAAAGCAAAAGCAGTGATATAGCTAATTAAAGCAGTGTTCTTAAATGAATATCCTAAGAATGTTATATAATCATCTGTTATAATTCCATAAAATATCGGAAAAATAGCAGTGGAAATCACTAACGGGTATACTGAATTTGCCCAATCATATATAGCCCAAGCATTTAATAACTTTTTACTTCCTTTTTTGTATTTTTTCATATAATTAAGATACTTTTGTAGAAGCCTATGTTTAGTTTAATTAATAGGTTAAAAAGATAAGAATATATTTTATATTATAGTCAATTAAATTTTTATTTATATGAAAACTCAATGGGTATTAATGATCTTATTGTTATGTTATTCTAATAGTGTTTTTTCACAAGAAGAGATTACAAATAATATCCAAAAAATAAAACAAAATGATATGCGCAATAAAACACCCGAAGAATGGAAAAAAATACTAAATGATGAAGAATATAGAGTATTAATTGAAAAAGGTACCGAATACCCTCATACAGGAAAGTATAATACGCATTTTGAAAATGGAGTATATAACTGTAATGGATGCAAAACTCCATTGTTTACAAGTGATCAGAAATTTAAGTCTGACTGTGGTTGGCCTAGTTTTGATGAATCCATAAAGGGAGCAATAAAGTATGTAGATGATTATTCTTTGAGTAGATACAGAGTAGAAATTATATGTGCAAACTGTAATGGACATTTAGGACATATTTTTGACGATGGACCAACTGAAACGGGGAAAAGATACTGTGTAAATTCTGTAAGTATTGATTTTAATAAGAAATCTTAATTAATAAAAAAGGTTTAAGGAAATGACAAAATATGATATAATAATTATTGGAAGCGGCCCTGGAGGATATGTAACTGCTATTAGAGCATCTCAGTTAGGTTTTAAAACCGCATTAGTTGAAAAAGAAAGTCTTGGTGGAGTCTGCTTAAATTGGGGTTGTATCCCAACAAAAGCATTATTAAAGTCTGCTCAAGTTTTTGAATATTTGAATCATGCAGATGATTATGGTTTATCTATAAAAGGAGCCTCTAGTGATTTTAATGCTATCATTTCAAGAAGTAGGAATGTTGCTGATGGAATGAGTAAAGGAGTTAAGTTCTTAATGAAAAAGAATAAGATTGATGTTATTAATGGTTATGGAAAAATTAAGGCTGGAAAAACTGTTGATGTAGATGGAATAGAATATCAAGCAGATAATATTGTAATAGCGACTGGTGCTCGATCAAGAGTATTACCTTCAATCCCTCAAGATGGAAAAAAAGTTATTGGCTATAGAGAGGCTATGAATTTGTCTAGACAACCAAAAAAGATGATTGTAGTTGGATCAGGTGCAATAGGTGTTGAATTTGCATATTTTTATAATAGTATTGGTACGGATGTTACAATTGTAGAATATCTTCCTAATCTTGTCCCTCTAGAAGATCATGAAATCTCAAAAGAATTAGAAAAATCGTTTAAGAAAAGAGGTATTAAAGTTTTAACCTCATCAGAAGTAGCATCAATCAATACAAAAGGTAAAGGTGTGAAAGCAACTGTTAAAACAAAAAAAGGTGATGAAGTTATCTCTGCTGATATTCTATTATCAGCAACTGGAATAAAATCTAATATTGAAGGAATAGGACTAGAAGAAGTTGGTATTGCTGTAGACAAAGACAAAATCTTAGTAAATTCTTATTATCAAACTAATATCCCGGGCTATTATGCTATTGGAGATATTGTTCCTGGCCCTGCTCTAGCTCATGTTGCTTCAGCAGAAGGGATTTTGTGTGTTGAAAAAATTGCAGGACACGATGTTACACCAATTGACTATGGGAATATTCCAGGTTGCACTTATTGTTCTCCAGAAATATCAAGTGTTGGATTAACTGAAAAACAAGCTATTGATCAAGGATTTGATGTTAAAATTGGAAAATTTCCTTTTTCTGCATCAGGAAAAGCTAGTGCGTCAGGACATAAAGAAGGTTTTGTTAAGGTGATTTTTGATTCAAAATATGGTGAATGGCTGGGATGTCATATGATTGGTGAAGGAGTTACAGATATGATAGCGGAAGCTGTTTTAGGAAGAAAACTTGAGACCACAGGTCATGATGTATTAAAAACAATTCATCCACACCCAACCATGAGTGAAGCAATAATGGAGTCTGTAGCTGATGCCTATGATGAAGTTATTCATCTTTAATTAAAATTTTTAAACCCATATACCAAAAAAATGAAATGGGAAACTGCTATAAATAACTTTAAAAGTTATTTAAAAATAGAAAGAGGGTTGTCGGATAATTCTATTGTTAGCTATGAAAAAGACATATTAAAACTATCTAATTTTATTTTAACTAAAAATAAATCTGTAAGTCCTTTAAAAGTCTCTACAGACTTAATTAAGGAATTTATATATTCTATATCTAAATCCATTACCCCCTCTTCTCAATCTAGGATAATATCTGGTTTAAGAAGTTTTTTTGAATATTTGATTTTTGAAAAATATATTTCAAATAATCCTTTATCATTAATTGAATCACCAAGAATTTCTAGAAAACTTCCTGATACTTTAACAATTCAGGAAATTAACACACTAGTCTCAAATATTGATTTTAAGTCAAGTGAAGGAGAAAGAAATTTAGCTATAATTGAAACACTTTATGGGTGTGGATTAAGAGTTAGTGAATTAATTTCATTAAATGTTTCAGATCTTTTTTTTAGTGAAGGATTTATTAAAGTAACAGGGAAAGGCAATAAGCAAAGGCTTGTTCCAATCAATACTCTAACTAAACGAGTTATTAAAAGTTATATGGAAAACTCTAGGAGGAGTATAAAAATTGTAGAACAATTTAAGGATATACTTTTTCTAAACAGAAGAGGCAGGGCTATATCTAGAGCAATGATATTTACTATAATAAAAAAATTAAGTAGACAGGCTAATATTAAAAAAAACATCTCACCACACACCTTTAGACACTCTTTTGCCACCCATTTACTTGAAAACGGTGCAGATCTTAAGACAATACAACAACTATTAGGACATCAAAGTATTACAACCACTGAGATCTATACTCATATAGATAATAAAATGTTAATTAAAGCAATGAATGAATTTCATCCACGCTCAAACACTATTTAGCAATATTCACTGATCTAGTTTCCCTAATTACCGTAACTTTTACTTGACCTGGATAAGTCATATCTGTTTGGATTTTTTGAGAAATTTGAAATGATAAATTTGAAGCTTCTTCATCACTGACTTTTTCACTTTCCACAATAACTCTTAATTCTCTGCCAGCTTGTATTGCATAAGCTTTTTGAACACCTTTAAACTCAAAAGCGATTTCTTCAAGATTCTTTAACCTTTCAATATATGAATCTAACACTTGTCTTCTAGCTCCTGGTCTAGCGCCAGAAATTGCATCACAAACTTGAATTATGGGAGATAATAGGAATTTCATTTCTACTTCATCATGATGCGCTCCTATAGCATTACATACTTCTTTGCTTTCACCATATTTCTCAGCCCATTCCATTCCTAATATTGCATGAGGAGTTTCAACATCCTTTTCTGAACTAGGAACTTTCCCAATATCATGTAATAACCCCGCTCTTTTCGCTAGTTTTGGATCAATTCCTAATTCAGAAGACATAATTGCACTTAATTTAGCGACTTCTTTGGAGTGCTGTAAAAGATTCTGGCCATATGATGATCTATATTTCATTCTTCCAACTATTTTTATTAGCTCAGGATGCAGCCCGTGAATCCCTAGATCAATTACAGTTCTTTTTCCAATTTCAATAATCTCTTGTTCTATTTGTTTTTCTGTTTTTCTAACAACGTCTTCAATTCTTGCTGGATGAATTCTACCATCTTTAACAAGTTTGTGTAATGACATTCTCGCTATTTCTCTTCTAACTGAGTCAAAACATGATAATATGATAGCCTCAGGTGTATCATCTACTATTATCTCAACCCCAGTTGCTAATTCTAGAGCCTTAATATTTCTTCCTTCTCTTCCAATTATTCTTCCTTTAAAATCATCAGATTCAATATGGAAAACTGAAACAGTATTATCAATTGCCTCTTCAGCACCGATTCTTTGAATAGTATTAATAATTATCTTTTTTGCATCCTGTTGTACGGTCATTTCTGCTTCTTCCATTCTTTCTTTTACATAAACAAGTGCATCAGCTTCAGCATCCTTTTTTATTGAATCAATTAATTGATTTTTTGCTTTCTCTTCAGATAGACCAGCAATAATTTCAAGTTGTTTAATTTGCTCTTTCCTTGATTTATCTAGCTCAATAGTTCTTTTTTCTAAAACCTTAAGTTTTTTTTCATAATCATCAGTATTAGATTTTAACTGTGTATTAAGATTTTTTTGTTGAGATAACAGAGAAGATGTTTCCTTTTCTTTTTCTAAAATTTTGCTTTCTATATCTTTAATTTTATTTTCTCTTGAAAAAATATTTTTTTCATGCTGGGCTTTAAGTTCAAGAAATTTCTCTTTTGCTTGAATTATTTTATTTTTCTTTAAACTTTCTGCTTCCTGTTTAGCTATTTCTAATATTCTTTTTGATTCTTCTTTAGAATCTTCAATTTGTTTAGAAAACTTTTGCTTTTCAAAAAGTTTATTTCCTACAAATCCAAGAACTATGCCTACAACTCCCCCTATTAATAAAGTGCTTATTTCCATATTTAATTTTTTACATAAAAAAACCCACACAAGTTTTTTTAGTTTAAACTCCGTTTTAACAGGTTTAGGGCTACAAAGCTGATCAAAAATCTGAATTATTCAGCACGATTTAACAACTTAAACTCACCCTTTTTAATTTATTAGTGTTGAGTTTATCAAAAAAACCAATGTAGGTAGTTTTATAATAGTTTAAAGAACGTAAGCCTAGACTTCTTTTAATAATTCATTTAAATGCATTAGTTTATCTTCTAAAGCTTTATTTAAATTGCCCTCATTAATAGACTTCTGAGTCTTCTTTGAGGCAATTTGAAGGGCACACATTGCTAGAGCGTCTTGCTTATCTCTAACAGAATAGTTTTCTTCAAACTGCTTTATCATATTATTAATTTCTTGAGAAGCTTTTCTTAAACCTTCTTCTTGAGAAGGATGAATCGTCAATGGATATACTCTATTGGCGACAGAAAGCTTAATTTTTAACTTTTCAGCCATTAAATTATTTAATCTGATAATTGAGAAATACAGTAATCAACTTCTCTTATCAGCGAATTAATTTCAACTTTTGTTTCCTTAATACTATTGTTATCACTACCTATTATAGTATTTGCTATCTTTAGAGCCTTATATTTATCCTTCACAGACTCCAATATTTCTTCATGTTCTACATTTTTATTCAGAGCTTTATTTAACCTATCTTCTAATTCTTTGTTTTTTTTAACTAATTTCTCAAGCCTGTCTAAGAGTTTAGTTATTTTTTTTTCAATCTGACTAGATAAAGTTTCTAAATTATTCAATCTAACTTACATTAATACTATACTAACAAAGTTAACATAGATAATTATTAATTTCAATTTTTTTAAAAAAATTAATTTTTTTCAATTAAATAAAAGATATTTATATAAATTTTTATTCATGAGACGTGAGTTTATTTTTATCCTTTTATTTTCTAGCAGTCTTATTTCTCAAAACAACCAACTAAAACAAAAAACAACTAATCCATTAGATATACCAATAATTTTATCTGGGACCTATGGCGAATTAAGATCTAATCATTTTCATTCTGGGGTAGATATCAAAACAAAGGGGATTCAGGGATTATATGTTTATTCTTATGCTAGAGGATATGTAAGTAGAATTAAAGTTAGCCATGGCGGCTATGGAAAAGCGTTGTATATAAAACATCCGGACGGAACCACAACTGTGTATGCACATTTAAAAAAATTTTCAAATAAAATAGAGAAGATTGTTAAAGATAGACAATACAAAAGAAAATCTTATGAAATTGAATTTTTCCCAAAAGAAAATGAAATTTCAGTATTAGAAAATGAAATTATTGCTTTCAGCGGTAACACTGGTGGTACAACTGGACCTCATCTCCACTTTGAAGTAAGAGATAAAAATCAAATACCTATAAATCCATTGACAAACTCAAGTCTCTATGTAGAAGATGATAGAGCCCCTATTTTTAAAAGACTATTCTACAAATCTTATGATAAAAACGATGTTTTTAACAGTCCAACTGAGTTAAAAATTAAAAAAATAAACAACTATTTTTATGTATCTGACACATTAAAATCTTCTGGAAAAATAGGAATTGGAGTTGTTGCTTTTGATAAGCAAAATCATGCAAATAATAGCAATGGAATATATAAAACAAGTACTTCTCTTAATAATCAAATTATGTTAGAGATATTATTCGATTCTATATCATTTGATAAAACTAAGCATATAAACACCTTTATTGACTATTCATTTTTTAAAAATCATAAAATAAAAATCCAAAAACTATTTATTGAAGAAAATAATCCATTAGATCTATATACTTCTAATATAAATAATGGTTTTATTACAATTGAAAATAAAGAATTTTATAATTATGAGGTTAACATCTATGATGCTAATGGCAATAAGAGTAAGCTAGTTGTACCAATTCTAGGTGTAAGAGCAGATAAAGCTTTAAAGCTAGTTGATAGCCATACTGAATTAAACTATATTGATAGAGACAAAGAATATGAATTAGAATTTAATTCTGTTAAGGTTTCGATTTTAAAAGAAACATTTTATAATAATTTATTTCTAGAGGCTAAGTTTAAAAACGATACATTATCAATTGATAAAGACACCATCCCTCTTCTTAAACCTATTACAATTTATTTTAATACAGATCGTTATAATGACTCAATAAAGAATCAACTATATATAGCAAAATTGTCAGATAATAAAAAGGTGGCTAATTACAACTATACAACAGATTTCTCCAATGGAAAAAAATCTTCCACAAAAACATTAGGTAGATTTACTCTAGCTATAGATACAATTTATCCTTCGGTCTACCCTATTGGCTTTAAGGAAAATGATTGGATCTCTAATTTTTCTAATTTGAAAATTAAGATTGATGACATAGGATCAGGAATTAGAAGTTACAATGGTTGGATAAACAATAAGTGGATTCTATTTGAACTAAATACTAAAAAAGGGATGTTAGTGTATGATTTCAATGATAAAGTCATAAGAGAAGCTAAAAATAACCTACACGTTGAAGTTATAGACAATGTAGGTAACAGAACAGAATATAAAACTACTTTCTATAGAAAATCTAATTAAACTTGAATTCAACTAAATTAATAGTCTTAATATTTGCTTTATTTTTATCCATAAAAGTATTTTCACAGAATGCTGAAATAAATGGTATCATTCTAGATTCTAATGATTTTCCTATTGAAAATGTAACTATTGTTTCAAATTCTTCAGGAACTGTATCAAATTCTAATGGATTCTATTCTATAAAAGTAAATTCAAGTCAAGATATTAATATTGAGTTTACTCATATTAATTTTAAAAAAATAAATCTAATATTCAATCTAAATGATAATGAGGTTTTTGAATTTAATCCTGTGATGAATGAAAGTATCGAACAAATTGCAACAATAGTATTAAATTCAAAATCTAGACAAAATTTCAGCGGTGTATCAAATATTGATCCTGAAATTATTAGAAAAGTTAGAGGAGCTCAGCCAGGGATTGAAAATTTACTAAAAACTCTTCCTGGTGTAAATATTTCAAATGAACTTAGCACTCAATATTCAGTGAGAGGAGGAAATTTCGATGAAAACCTTGTTTATGTAAATGATGTGGAAGTTTATAGGCCATTTTTGATCAGATCTGGTCAGCAAGAAGGTTTGAGTTTTGTTAATACTGATCTAATTAAATCAATAAATTTTTCTTCTGGTGGTTTTCAGTCTAAATATGGAGATAAAATGTCTTCTGTGTTGGATATTAAATATAGAAAACCATTAGAAAATAAATTTTCAAGCAATTTAAATTTATTAGGAAGTAGAATCTATTCAGACATGCTATCAAAAAACTCGAAAATTTCAAACATTTTAGGTTTTCGATATAGGGATAACAGTTTGTTGGTTGAATCAAAAGAGACTAAGACTAACTATAGACCTAGCTTTATAGATTTCCAAAATCTTTTTAATTATACAATTTCAGATAAAATTGAGTTAAGTTTATTTTCAAATATATCAATTAATAACTACAATTATCAACCTAAGACAAGGCAAACAAATTTTGGCACATTAGAAGACCCTACTGCATTAATTGTTTATTATGATGGTCAGGAAAAGGATAAGTATAAAACATTTTTTTCTTCCTTAACAACGAAGATCAACCTAAGTAAAGACTTAGTCTTAAAAGTGATTACATCAACTTTCAATACTATAGAGAATGAATATTTTGATATACTAGCACAATATAATTTAGGAGAAGTAAATAGTAGTATAGGAGATGAGAATCTGGGTGAGGTTGAATTTAGTGAAGGAATTGGAGCTCAATTAAACCATGCTCGAAATAGTTTAGATGCATTAATATTTAATATTGAAAATAAATTATATTATAAGATTGACGGTAATAATCTTGAATTCTCAATTAAATATACTTCTGAAAACATTGATGATCGGATTATTGAATGGGAAGTAATTGATTCTGCTGGGTTTTCAATAGACCCACCCTTTATTAATTCGCTTAGTCAACAACCATATGAATCAAATCAAGGGCCAATTCTCCCTTATAATAACATAAGAATAACCAGTAGCACAAAGATTAAAAGACTTCAATCCTATCTTCAATGGAGTAAGATTTTAGATAATGAAAAAGGTGAATTGTATTACAATGCTGGGGTAAGAATACATAGTTGGAAAATTAACCAAAACAAATTTAATACTGTTATAAGTCCTAGGGCACAATTTGCAATTAAACCTAATTGGGAAAAAGACATGTTATTTAGGTTTAGTACAGGAATTTATTATCAGCCACCATTTTATAGGGAATTAAGAGATTACAATGGAAATATTAACTATAACCTAAAAGCTCAAAAAGCTATTCATTTTGTCTTATCTAATGACTATTCTATGAGAATATGGAATAGGCCTTTTAAATTATCATCTGAAATCTATTATAAAAAAATGGATAATGTTAACTCATATACAATAGATAATGTAAGAATAAGGTATTCTGCAAATAATGATGCAAAAGCATATGCTTATGGTCTGGATTTGAGGCTAAATGGTGAATTTGTGCCTGGAACTGAATCCTGGTTTAGCCTAGGATATCTTAGAACAGAAGAAAATATAAGTAACCAAGGGTATATTGCAAGACCAACAGATCAAAGATTGAAGTTTGGAGTGTTATTTCAAGATTATGTCCCAAATATTCCTGATTTAAAAATGTATCTAAATCTTATTTATAACACTGGTGTTCCAGGAGGTGCTCCAAGCTATTCAAATCCTTATAACTATTTAAACAGATTGCCTGATTATAAAAGAGCTGATCTAGGTGTTTCTTATATAATAGTTGGTAATAATAAAAAATATAAGAATGGTTTCAGGAGTTTGTTTGAGGAACTTACAGTTGGATTAGAAATTTTTAACATGTTTGATGTTCAAAACTCAATAACTAATACATGGGTAAGAGATGTTTATTCAAAAAGACAGTTTTCAATACCAAATTATCTTACTCCAAGAATATTTAATCTTAATTTAGAATTTAAATTCTAACCTAGTAGATTAACTATCTCATTAACAGCTAAGTCTATTTCTTCTTTTCTATTAAATACACTTAATGAGAATCTTAGTGAGACTTTATTTAGTTCATCATCAGATAAGACTTCATTTAAGACATGTGAACCTGCATTACTTCCACTTTGACATGCACTACCCTTAGAACATGCTATTCCCTTTAAGTCTAGTTTAAATAAAAACATTTCTGCTTTAGACTGTTCAATTGGAAATTGTA
>CAZXST010000021.1:0-11301 GCA_964643205.1 uncultured Flavobacteriaceae bacterium
ATTTAATAATGGAATGGAGTTTTTTAGTTCATTTGGTGGAAATCCTGTTTCATGTGCTATAGCTCTTTCTGTTCTAGATGAAGTGAAAAAAAATAATCTTCAAAAAAATGCAGAAATTGTTGGAACCTACATTAAATCTCAATTAAAAAAACTTAGTAAAGAATTCCCCATTATTTCTGATGTAAGAGGTAAAGGTTTGTTTCTAGGATTTGAACTTACATCAAATAAGTTACATCCATTACCTGATCAAACTAGCTACCTAGTTAATAGAATGAAAGAACTTGGAATACTAATGAGCTCTGATGGAATTGACAATAATGTAATTAAAATTAAGCCACCTTTAGTTTTTAATAAGGCTAACTCAGATACCTTAATATATTTTCTTAGAAAAGTACTTAAAGAAGATCCCATGAAGCTTAAATTGTAAACTAAAATTTTCTCTCAGGATTATAAAAAGAGATGTCAATACTTGGAGTTTTTTCTGAAATAAAGTCTGAAACTAATTTTCCTGTCCCAGTACTCATACTCCAACCAGTCATATTATGACCAGTTGCAATAACAATATTTGAAATTTTAGAAGATCTTCCAATATAAGGTAATCCATCCGCCGAAATTGCCCTTAACCCATAAGTAGCCTTACCCCTAACATCTTCATCAATTCTTAAATTAGGGTAATAAGAACATGCAGAATTTGCAATTGCATCAACTCTATTTCTTCTTATATTTTCATTAATACGAGCTATCTCCATTGTTCCAGAAAACCTGGTAAAACCATTCATTGGGGTAATCGCACATTTTGATTCTACAAGAATTGCAGGTAAATTTATATTAGTTTTTTTATGAACATCCATACTATAACCTTTTCCTGACTGTAACAATAATTTAATTCCTATTTTATTGCATAAGTAATTAGTCCAAGGACCAGCAGCAAACACGTATTCATCAAATTTCATGTGCTTACCATCTAAATATATTCCTTTTATTTTTTCTCCATCCAATACAAAATCTTCAACTAGTCTACGCTTTAATATCCTCACACCTCTAATCAATAAAAATTCTTTAAGTACAGACATAAATTCACCAGGAGTTGAATGATGATCGCATTTGTAATATGCTCCGCCTATTGAATCAATTTCTACATTAGGTTCAAGCTCTTTTATTTCAGCCTTATTAATCAATTTTGCTTCTAGCCCATTTTCAATTGCTAGTTTAACTGCATGTTCTTCATGAAGCATAGAATTTTCAGTTTTACAAAGCATTAAAAGTCCCTTTTTCTCATAATGAAATTTAAAATTGTTTTCATTTTTTATTTGCTGTAATAAATCTTGGCTTAAAAGAGAAAGGTTTAATATTCCTGGTATTGAATTTGTTACATGCCTACTAGTACAAGACTTATTAAATGCATAGATCCATTTAAAAAATTCTATATTAATTCTCGGTTCTATATACAATGGACTTGATGAATTAAACATCCATCTTATTCCCTGCCTTATTGTACCGGGTGCTGCTAGTGGAATAATATGACCTGGACATAAATATCCAGCATTAATATAAGAAGCACCAGAATCTAATGAAGACTTGTCAATTATAGTAACTTTATGGCCATCTTTTATAAGATAATATGCTGAACATAATCCTATAACTCCACCACCTATTATAGCAATATTCTTAGACATATTTATATAACTTGGAATCCATATGCATAAGGATCGTCTTTGTCAATAATAATTTTATTATAGCCGTATATCCTAGCCCAACCCTTAATTTTGGGAATAATTGTCTTTTGTGAACCCATTATTGATTCCTCCTTAATTGTACCAGTGAATTTAGATCCTATATAGCTTTCGTGAATAAATTCATCATTTAATTCTAGTTTACCCTTAAAATACATTTGAGCCATTCTTGCTGATGTTCCTGTTCCACATGGAGATCTATCAATTGCTTTATCGCCATAGAAAACTGCATTTCTTGAACAAGAAGATGGATCGATTTTATTACCGATCCATAGTATATGTGAAACATCCTTGATAGTAGAATCCATTGGATGAATAAACTTTTTTGGAAATTCTAAATTAATTTTACTTCTTATTTCTTGGGAATATCTGACTATATCGCTGGCTGTATAATTTTCAATTCCTGAAAAATTTTTTTGGTAGTCAATTATAGCATAAAAATTCCCTCCATACGCAACATCGAAATTTATTTCACCTAATTCAGTTGAAATTATACTTAAATCTTCAGAACATAAATAGCTCTCAACATTAGTAAGCTCTACCCATTTAACTTTTCCTTTTTCATATAAATAATTTATTTCAATAGTTCCTGCAGGAGTCTCAATTTTTAACACTCCATCTTTTTTAGGGTTAATAAGTTTTTCTTCAATTGCAATTGTAACAGCTCCAATAGTTCCATGACCACACATTGGTAAACATCCTGAAGTTTCTATAAATAAAATGCTGAAATCATTTTCTGGTTTATGTGGAGGATAAATCATAGCTCCACTCATCATATCATGACCTCTTGGCTCAAACATTAATCCTTTTCTAATCCAATCATAATTCTGCAAAAAGAATTGACGCTTTTCACTCATGTCCTTACCTTCAAGTATTGGCGCTCCTTCAACTACTAATCTAAGAGGGTTTCCGCAAGTATGCGCATCAATACAAGTAAAGCTAGTTTTATTCATTATTAGTTATAAAACCTAATTTAATAATACAAATAAAGCTAGTTTTATTCATTCTTAGTTTTATTAATGTATTTGTTTATTCTTTCTTCTAGTATAGATAAAGTAACAGTTCCCTGTGATAAAATAACTTCATGAAAATCTCTAATATCAAATTTATTTCCAAGCTGATCCTTTGCTTTTTTTCTTAATTCACGAATTTTAATTTCACCGATTTTATAAGATAATGCTTGACCTGGCCATGAAATATATCTGTCTACTTCAGTGTTTATCTCATGAAAAGATAAAGCTGTATTTTTTGCCAAATATTCTACTGCTTCCTCTCTTTTCCATCCCATAGCATGAATTCCAGTATCTACAACAAGACGACATGCTCTCCACATTTCATATGTTAATTTTCCAAATTGTTCATATTCATTAGTATATATTCCCATATCATTAGCTAAAAACTCGCTATACAAACCCCATCCTTCACCAAATGCTGACAAATATAAATTTCTTCTAAATCTTGGTATACTGTCACCCAATTCATTATTTAATGAACCTTGCAGATGATGTCCAGGTACTCCTTCATGAGCTGTAAGTGCTGGAATAGTATATAAAGTCCTGCTTTTAAGATTATATGTATTTACCCAATAATATCCAGGTTCAGTACTATTTTTTGATGTACCAACATATCTCCCGCCAGTATACTTAGGAGCTATTGCATCAGGAACAGGAGCAACTCCGTAAGGTTTTCTTGGAAGTGTCTTAAAGAATTTTGGAAGTTGTGCATCTATTCTTTTTGAAATATCTCTAGCAAACATTAATAATTCCTTAGGTGTTTTAGCATAAAATCTATCATCTGTTCTTAGAAATTTAAAAAAATCATCAAAGCTTCCATTAAATTTTAAATCAGAAATTATTTTTATCATTTCTTCTTTAATTCTACTAACCTCTCCTAATCCTATTTCATGAATTTTATCTGCATTATAGCTCTTACTAGTGGTATAAAAATTAATTCTATTTTGATAATAATCTACTCCATTTTCAATTTCAGAAATTCCAATTTTAGTTCTAGTATTTGGGAAATATTCATTCTCAAAAAATTCCTTAATTCTTTTAAATTCTGGTATGACTGATTCTTCTACTGCCTTTTGCCCTTCATACAATATTGAATCAATTTCACTCTGATCTAAATCATCTGGCAAATTATTAAAAGGAGAATAGAAGTAATTGTCTTTATAATCCTTAGTAATATGATCATTATAAGTTGATTCATATCCCTTAAAAATAACAAGTGGTTGAGATACTCCTTTTGATAATCCCTCTCTAAGGTTAATAAAATGTTGATCTACATAATCTGGAATTGCATTTAATTTATCCAGATATCCTTTTACCTGATCATAATTATACAGTGGCCTAACCATATATCCTAAGCTACTATGAAATCCGGCATCAGATAGTAGAGGATTTAGGAATCTCTCAAACTCATAATAATCAACAATATCCTGAAGTTTAAAGCCTAGTAACTTGAATGAGATTTTATCATTCTCGTCTAAGTACGCAGTATCTATTAATGATAATCTTAATAAAAGTTCATTAGCAAAATCAGCCTCTTCCTTATAATGTTCCCTAGTTACTAAACCTAATGGATACTTATTTGAATCATACCCCTTATGGTTTTGATAAGTGTTAATTGCTTCATTTAAGTTGTTTGAATTTTTATTTTTCTTAAGTTGATTACAAGATAGGATAGTGAGTGTTAGAAAGACTATTGTAATTATTCTGTATAAGTTCATAATAAGTATTATTTTTCAAAACGGCATTCCCCTTTTCAAGTTATTACTCCATTTATAGTTCGTTTTATATTTAATGGATTGTTATTTTTTAATTCATCTGGAAGCAATTCATCTGGAAAATCTTGAAAACTAAATGGTCTTACCCATCTTTGAATAGAATTTGTTCCAACTGCAGTAAATCTACTGTCTGTTGTAGCAGGATATGGACCTCCGTGAAGCATTGAAGGACAAACTTCTACTCCTGTAGGAACACCATCAAAAATTATTCTACCTACTCTTGATCCAAGTAAATCAATTAAATCTTTGTTTTGATAAATTTCATCTTTCTCTCCAATAATTGTACCCGTAAGTTGACCTTGAATAGAAAAAATGACTTTTCTTAAGTCATTCATGTCATTACATTTAATAATCAAAGAAAAAGGACCAAACACCTCATGATGCAAATTCATATTTTTTATAAAAATATTTGAATCAACAGTTGCTAATATATGTTTTGGATAGTTTTCCTTATTATTTAAGTCTGATTGATAAAATATGTCAACATCTTTATTAGATATTGTTTGATTAGCGTTTGAATTATAAGCATCAAGTATATTAGGATGCAACATACATGTAGGCTCAATTTTCTTTAACTCTAAAGATAAACATTCAATAAATCTATTCAATTCAGTTCCCTTAATAGAAATTATCATTCCAGGGTTTGTACAAAATTGTCCAGATCCAACAGTAATTGATTTAGCGAATTTTACTGCTAAATCTTCATAGTCATTTTTAATTTTAGCGGGCATAATTATTATTGGATTTGTACTTCCCATTTCAGCAAAAACTGGGATAGGGATATCTCTTTTTGATGCTAAATCATATATTGACCTTCCTCCTTTTAAACTTCCAGTAAAACCAACAGCCTTAACATTTGGATGATTTACTAATTGCACACCTACACTTATGTCTTTACTATTTAAATTAGAAAAAACACCATTAGGCATATTATTCTTCTTAGCGGCACTTATTATTGCGCTTGCTACAATTTCACCTGTACCGGCATGCATAGGATGAGATTTTACAATAACAGGGCAACCAGCAGCTAAAGCTGAAGCAGTATCTCCACCCGCAGTTGAATATGCTAATGGAAAATTACTTGCTCCAAAAACAACCACTGGACCAAGAGGCATCATCATTTTTCTCAAATCAGGTTTTGGAATTGGTTCTCTTTCAGGAATAGCAGTGTCAATTGAAGCCTCTACCCAACTACCATCTAAAACTAAATCTGCAAAAGATCTTAGCTGTCCAACTGTTCTTTTTAATTCACCTCTTGATCTTCCAGCTGGTAATCCAGTCTCAGCACAATAAACTTCAAGCAATTCATCACTAATAGATAAAATTTCATCAGCAATAGAATTTAAAAATTTGGATCTTTCATTTGGGCTAGTCTTTTTATAATCTTCAAAAGCATTCTTGGCAAGATCAACACTCTCTTCTATTTCACCATTGCTTGCTTCATAAAAAATTTGATCATTTTTTTTATTTAATTCTGGATTAAATGTTTGAAATGTTACATTACCTGAAGAAGATAGTTTGTTTCCAATAAAATTTTTACCTGTAAGCATATAGTTACTTAATAATTATATTTTGATAAATCTGGTCTTGATTCTAATGCAGCTTCTATTATAGAAATAACTGATTTTCTCTCCTTACCGCTTAAAGGCAGCCTAGGAGCTCTAACATTTTCTGATCCCAGACCTGTATAAGTCTCAGCTAGTTTAATATTTTGGACCAATTTTGAGTTAATATCCAATTCTAATAGAGGAAGGAACCATCTATATATGCTTATTGCCTCATCAATTTTTCCATTTTTCTGTAATTTATATATAGCTACTGTTTCATTTGGAAATGCGCAAACAAGACCAGCAATCCAGCCAACTGCACCCATTAATAGACTCTCCAAGGCTACAGTATCTACACCAGTCATTATTTTTAATCTATCACCAAATCTGTTTTTTATTCTAGTAACATTTGTTACATCTCTTGTAGATTCTTTAACTGCCTGAATATTCTCAAATTGAAGTAACTGATCAAACATGTCAAGAGTAACTTCAATTTTATAATCTACTGGATTGTTATATATCATTATTGGAAGAGAAGTGTTTTTTGCAATTTCCTTAAAATATGTAACAGTTTCTACATCACATGACTTATACCGCATAGGTGGTAATACCATTAATCCAGATGCTCCATTTTCTTCTGCAGAGACAGCTGACCTTATAGCTTCTTTTGTTGATTGTTCAGCAATATTCACAACAACAGGTATCTTTCCTTCAGTTACTTGTATTGTGTTTTTTGTTAAAATATTTTTCTCCTCATTAGTTAGCGTACTTGCCTCACCTAAAGAACCTCCAAGAACAATAGCACTTACACCTGCATCTAATTGTGCGCTTATATTTTTATTAAATAAATCTAAATCTAATTTGTCATCATCGGTAAATTTAGTAGTAATTGCCGGCATGACACCTTCCCAATTCATAAGCATTATTTTTTATTGAATATAAGATTTTTTTAAGACATTAAATAATCTAGTTTAACATAAACAGATCTGATGCTATACCATCCGAAAGGAATTTTCCCTTAGTAGTTATTTTAAGATTCCTTTTATCTAATACTAATAATTTTTTGTCTATTTTAACTTTTGATTTATTTAATAGATAGTCCTTATATTTTCCTCCAAGCTTTTTCTCAATATCATCCATTGATATTCCCCATATTGTACGTAATCCAGTCATAACCATCTCATTATATACATCAACTTCAGTCAAATTCTCAATTGTTATTGGAAGCTTATTTTTTTCTAAAGAATTTATATATTTCATATTGTTACTTACATTCCAAATTCTTTTTTTACCATTAAAAGAATGAGCAGATGGCCCTAATCCTAAGTATTTTTTTCTTTGCCAATATGCTGAATTATTTATAGATATATAATTCTTTAATGCAAAACTTGAAAGCTCATAGTTCAAATATTTATTCTTATTTAATTTGACTGAAATAATTTGATTCTGTCTCTTTAAGACATCATCATCAATATTGTCAATTTTTCCTTTATCAATTAATTTTTTTAAAACTGTATTTGGCTCAACTGTTAGTGCATATGCAGAAATATGTGGTAATTTATAGCCTAGAGCAAAGTCTATGTTTTTTTTCCATTTCTCATCTGTCAAACCAGGTATTCCATAGATAAGATCTATAGAAATGTTATTAAAAAATAATTTTGACAATTCTATCGATTTTTTTGCTTGATTGGAATCATGAGATCTATTCATTAACATAAGATCTTCATCAAAAAATGATTGAACACCAATGCTAATTCTATTAAAATTCTTTGATAATTCCTTAATTTTATCCCTACTTAAGTCATCTGGGTTTGCTTCAATAGATATTTCAGCATTCTCCACAACATTGAAATTTGAATAAATACCATTTAAAATTCTATTTATTTCTTTTACATTTAAAATTGTTGGTGTACCGCCTCCAAAATAAATTGTATTAATACATTCATCCGCTAACTCTTCTCTCCTTAATTTAATTTCATTTAAAATAGAGGTTATAAATAAATCCTTATTTTTTAAAGACGTAGAAAAATGAAAGTCACAATAAAAACATGCTTTTTTACAAAAAGGTATATGAATATATATTCCGGCGATAACTAAACTAATTTATCCTTGTTTTGACTTACATAACTACTCCAACTTGAATATTTTTTATCACCAGAAAAATTTCCCTGATTATAAAAATGACATACTGCAGCTGCAAGACCATCAGTTGCATCTAAATTCTTCGGAAGATTTTCTATTTTTAATAAATTCTGTAACATCTTTGCAACTTGCTCTTTACTAGCATTACCATTTCCAGTTATAGATTTCTTAATCTTCTTTGGGGAATATTCCGTAATAGGAATTTCTTTAGACAAACCTGCAATCATTGCTACTCCTTGTGCCCTACCAAGTTTTAACATGCTCTGAACATTCTTTCCAAAAAAAGGAGCTTCAATAGCAATCTCATCTGGTTTATAACTATCAATTAACTCACTTGTTCTTTCAAAAACTAATTTTAGTTTTAAATAATGATCCTTATACTTAGTTAAGTTTAATTCATTCATTTGAATTAACTCCATTTTATTGTTTACAACCCTAATTAGACCAAAACCCATTATAGTAGTTCCTGGATCGATTCCTAAAATTATTTTTTCATTTGACATGGTGAACTCTTTTATTCTGTTGATACTAATATCGGCAAAGAGAATTTCACACTAACCTGTTGTCCTCTTTTAATTGCTGGAAAAATTCCTGGTAATTTTTCTATACTACTTTTAAATGACAGATCTATAAGATCTCCTAATTCAATTATACCCTCATCAAGAATTAATTCATCAAAATTAATTTTACCATCTTTTGAAACAGTAAAATTTAACATTAGAGTATCATGAATAGTTCTATTAACTATTTTTGTATTGCTAATTAAATCAGAAGAAATTTGATTACTAAGAGTAGAAATAAAACATTCTTTTTTTTGTGATATAGTTAATAAAGAGTCACAAGTAGTAAATGATGGATATTCGTCAACATCTAACCAATTAAATGTCTTCCATTCTTCATCTAAAATCTCATCTACACTTATTTTTTTACTAATATTCAATTCACATGAAAAGAAAAAAAAGAAAAAAAATAAAGAAAGAATATATTTCATCATGTGTAATATATAATAATTTAATTTAATAAATTTAATAGATTTTAACCAATTATATCAATGGATCTTTTGCTAATTATAATTTCTGGAGTGCTAATTATTTTAGGTATTATAGGAAGCTTCATGCCAATATTACCGGGGCCATTAACATCATGGTTTGGTTTATTTATTCTTAATTTAATTTCTTCAATTGAAATAGAAAATACATTATTAATTATAACATTTATTATAGCTGTAACTATTTTTATTCTTGATAGTCTAATTCCAATCTATGGATCAAAATATTTTGGAGCCACTAAATATGGGATTATAGGAGCATCAATTGGTCTTGTAATTGGTATATTAACTCCTATCCCTTTTGGAATTTTAATTGGTCCAATCATGGGAGCATTAATTGGTGAATTATTATTTAATAAAGATTTAAAAAAATCTATTAAATCCTCTATAGGAGTTTTAATCGGATTTGTGGCTTCTAGTTTTATAAAGTTTGTTACCTGTGTTATATATCTTATTATATATATAGTACAATTATGGGAATATATTTAAAAAGAAGTTTAAAATAAAAAAGCTCCCCTAATAGGAAAGCTCTTCATTGGTTTTAAGAAAACTCATATTAAATATAAGTTATCAACACGCCGCAAATATAGTTAATTTTATTTTATAATACTTTTAAGTCACGTAATTGTTTGGCAGAACCAACGATTGCCTCATCTACTCCTTTAGGGTTCCATTTTAAAATATCTCTAGCATTATTAGTGTGCAGTACTTCCTTTTCACCTAATCTTTCTACGGCCATTCTTAATGAGCTTATAAAAATTGATAAGAATTTTATTAACCAGTTTGGAGCTGTATATCTAGGTACCTTTTTAAAACCATTATCATATAGAATATTAGATATATCCGAAAGCCATATCGTTTTTTCAGAAAGCAGAAACCGTTTTCCTGCTGCATTTTTTTCTTTCATTGCTGTAATATGAGCCCAAGCAACATCCTTAACGTCAACTACGCTTATACTTAGCTTTGGATTAAAAGGAATTGAACCATTTAATATTTTCTTTATAGCAATTCTATTGGAAATACTTACAGAATCAGACAAAGATGGTCCAACAACTAAAACAGGATTTATTGCACAGACTTCAATTTTCTCACTATCATTTAAGTTTTCAATGTATTCCCAAAGAAACATCTCAGCTTTTGTTTTACTAATTTCATAAGGAAATAATTCTTCATTACTTAAATCAGTCCAATCATCATCATTAAACTCACTTTTTCCATTACCATATATTGCAGCAAAAGATGATGTCATCACAAACCTTTTTACCTTATTTTTTACCGCTGACTTTAAACATCTCTGTAAGCCACCCAATGCAGGCCTTACCAATTCATCAACATCAACTCTTCCAATAATCACCGGTGATGCAACATGAAGGACATAATCACAGCCTTGTATAGCCTCATCCCATCCATTGTCACTTAATAGGTTTAGTTCACAAAATTCAATTTTTTCATTACAATCAACATGTCTTGACAAACATTCTAATAGATTGTCTACCTTATCTAATGATCTTAAAGAAGTTTTAACTAAATAGCCTTGCTCAATAAGTTGCTTGATACAGTGCAGTGCAATGTATCCAGAGCCTCCGCTAACAAATACTTTTTCCATTTGATTTATCATATTAAAAAACCTCACATATGCGAGGCCCTTTGCGGTCTGGACGGGACTCGAACCCGCGACCCCATGCGTGACAGGCATGTATTCTAACCAGCTGAACTACCAGACCATATTATTGCGTCAGCAAATATACATTTGATTTTCAACAACTCAAATCTTTTCTTTTAAATTTTATATATGGATAATATTAATAAAAATAAGCGTATAAATTAATATCCTGAGCCCCATTCTGGACATCCAAAACACTCCTTATTATTTAAGAAATCATATGAGATAGAAAATTCTGAAATTCCTCCATAATTTAAATTAAAATTATAATAGGCTCTCTATAGCCTCTATATAAGTATTTTTAGGAGCTACTCCTACTTGTTTTCCTACTACTTCTCCTTTGTGAAATACTAATACTGTTGGAATATTTCTTACTCCAT
>CAZXST010000022.1:0-2881 GCA_964643205.1 uncultured Flavobacteriaceae bacterium
AGTGTTTTACTAATTTTAAATTCTGCATTAATTCCTAAATCAGCACTAGGACCAAATTTGTTTTCATCTTGAAGCATTTTATATATGTATCTATAGCCCCAGTGGTTTTCCTGATCTTTATATTGTTTTCCCCCAATTAGTCCCATACTGATTTTAACACTAGGGTTTATTTTATAATCCAATTGTGCAATTTTTATAAATGCAGTATGATTACTCCCTGCATCATTTTTGCCTATATCATAGGTAATTTTTGCAGAAAATTTGTCATCAAATTTGTATTTGTAACCAAGATAGACTCGTGTTAACTCAAATGCACTTACTTGCTCAGTATTTTCTGTATAATCATAATGATAATTCCAAAATACTTTAAAATGGGGCTGACCTTTAGAAGCAGCGCCATCATTATCCCCTTGTGGAAAAGTGATTAGAGGAGCCAAAACCATAATTATTAATAAATATTTTTTCATCACTTGATTTAAAATACTATGCAAATATCATTTTGTAATGTAACCTTAATGTTAAGAGAATGTTATCAGTTAGATATAATTTTGAGATGTATTAACAGATTATTGCTATATTGCTTATCAGGAAATAAAACAATGGACTGGGAGAAATTATTATCATTAAAAAGATTTGGTGATACTCAAAAAAGAGAAAGAAAAGATCAAGACGAAACACGACTTGGATTTGAGGTAGATTATGATCGAGTAATTTTCTCATCAGAATTTAGAAGTCTTCAAGACAAAACACAGGTAGTTCCGCTTTCGAGCGAGGATTTTGTTCATACTAGGTTAACTCATAGTTTAGAAGTTAGCGTTGTGGGAAGATCACTAGGCAGAAAGGTTGGAATGAAAGTATTAGAAAAATATCCAGAGTTAAGAGAAAATAATGGATATCAGGCTAATGATTTTGGAGCTATTGTAGCTTCTGCTTCATTAGCACATGATATAGGGAATCCCCCATTTGGTCATTCTGGAGAAAAATCTATTGGGCAGTTCTTTATTTCAGGAAAAGGGAAGGAATTTGCAAAAGATTTAACTGGCAAACAATATCAAGATTTATGTGATTTTGAAGGTAATGCTAATGGGTTTAAAATATTAACACAATCTCGGATTGGAAGACAAGGAGGGCTGCGTTTGAGTTATGCAACATTAGGAACTTTTGTTAAATATCCTAAGGAATCACTTCCAATTAAACCAACCAATAATATTTCCCATAAGAAATATGGGTTCTTTCAAAGCGAAGTAGATGTATTTAATGATATAGCACAGGAACTTGGCCTAACAAAAGACAAAACAGGGTGTTATATTAGACATCCATTAGCATATTTAGTTGAGGCAGCAGATGATATCTGTTATACAATCATTGACTTTGAGGATGGCATAAATCTTGGATTAATTGAAGAAGAATTTGCTTTAGAATATTTAATTAATTTGGTAAGGGATTCAATTAATACTAAAAAGTATCACCTATTAAGTAATACATCTGACAGGATAAGTTACTTAAGAGCCTTATCTATAAACACTTTAATAAATGAGTGTGTTGAGATATTTATGAAGAATGAAGCAGAAATTATTCAAGGGACTTTTCAAACATCTCTTTTAGATCGAAGTAAATACAAAGCTCAAATTTCAGATATAATCAAAATCAGTGTTGAGAACATATATGAGTCTAAAGAAGTCATCGAAAAAGAAATTGCAGGGTATAATCTTATAAGTGTTTTATTAGAAAGCTATATTACTGCAGCTAATAATATGTATAAAGGGAGTCATAATAGTTATGATAAACTAATACTTAATCTCTTGCCTGATACAATAGATATTAATAAATCTGACCTATATTGCAGGATATTAGAAATATGCCATTATATAGCATCTTTATCAGATAGTCAGGCACTCTTAATCTACAAAAAAATAACAGCCAATGAATATTAAAATAACACCTTAATGAAATTAGAATACGATAATAAATATTTTATGAATAAGGCTATTGAAGAAGCACAGTTGGCTTTGTCAAAAGGCGAGGTTCCTATAGGAGCTGTAGTTGTTATAGAAAATCAAATTATAGCAAGAGCTCATAATTTAACAGAGACACTAAACGATGTTACTGCACACGCAGAGATCTTAGCAATAACAGCAGCAGAAAACTTTCTTGGAGGTAAATTCTTGAATGGATGTAGTATGTATGTTACTTTAGAGCCTTGTCAAATGTGTGCTGGAGCATTATATTGGAGCAGGATTTCTAACTTGTTTTATGCTGCTAATGATGTAAAAAGAGGATTTACAATATTTGGGAGCACACTCCACCCTAAAACAAAAGTTAATTGTGGCATTTTAGAAAATGAGTCCAAAGAATTGTTAGAAAAATTTTTTATTGCTAGAAGAAATTTAAATTAGCTTTCATCTTTCATTTTTTTTAATTCTTTATTATCTAAAATAAAATCCTTAAGTTTTTTATTTTGCCATCTAGAGTACAGAAATAATGGGATTACTATAAAGAATAATAGTAGAGTCCCACCACCTATAAATTTTTCTGAATTAATATCCTCTATTATATACCCACAGATTATAAGAATTAGTGATATAGTAAATAGTACATAAATAAACAATTTCATTATTTATGTTTTTATAGATTCTGTTTTAGTTTAAGTTCTTTTAATTGTTCTTTGGAAATTTTTGATGGGGTGTCAATCATAACATCCCTGCCTGCATTATTCTTGGGAAATGCTATGAAGTCTCTAATAGTTTCACTTCCTCCAAGAATTGCAACTAATCGATCCAATCCAAAAGCAATACCTCCATGTGGGGGAGCTCCATACTGAAAAGCATTCATAAGAAAACCAAATTGTTCTTCTGCCTCTTGCTTTGTAAATCCAAGACAG
>CAZXST010000022.1:2981-8099 GCA_964643205.1 uncultured Flavobacteriaceae bacterium
CTAAAGCATTTGACAATTTGAAAATACTTATCAAGGCCAGCAACCATAAGTAATTGTTTAAATGTTTGAGGAGATTGTGGCAGGGCATAAAACTCACCTTCATTAATCCTAGATGGAACAACAAAATCTCTAGCACCTTCTGGGGTTGATTTAATTAAGCATGGGGTTTCAACTTCTATAAAGGAACTATCAGAAAGATATTTTCTTACTTGTTGTGTTATTTGATGCCTTAGTATTAAATTTTTCTTTATAGGCTCTCTTCTAATATCTAGATATCTATACTTCATTCTAAGCTCTTCACCCCCATCTGTGTTATCTTCTATTGTAAACGGAGGAGTAGTAGAGCTATTTAGTATTGTAAGTTTTTTAACCAAAATTTCAATATCTCCTGTTGGAATATTTTGATTTTTAGAGGCCCTTTCAATAACCTCGCCATCTATCTGTATTACAAACTCACGGCCTAATGATTTTGCCTGATTTAATAAATCTTTGTTTGTTCTTTGTTCATCAAAGATTAATTGAGAGATTCCATATCTATCTCGCAGATCTACCCAAACCATAAATCCTTTATCTCGAATTTTTTGAACCCATCCAGAGAGGTAAACCTGTTTTCCGATATCAGATTTTCTTAATTCTCCACAATTATGAGTCCTATACATGACGATAGTTTACATTTGCAAATTTAATAAGATATTATTTATAACTCTATCATATTTTATAATTTTACCAAGCTTTTTTAAATTAGGATTTTATCATACATTTAACCTAAATATTATTATTGGATGCTTTCTCTTTCTCAATATCATAAAATGTTCACTGATCATATAAAAAAATATACAATTAGTGCAGTCCCTGAAAACCTATATGCTCCTGTAAACTATATTTTAAGCCTTGAAGGAAAAAGAATTAGACCCATATTAACATTAATAAGTACAGATCTTTTTTCTGGATCAACAGAAAAGGCACTAAATGCTGCATTAGCTGGTGAGGTTTTTCATAACTTTTCCTTAGTACACGATGATATTATGGACTCTGCAGATATTAGAAGAGGAAATATTACAGTGCACAAAAAGTGGGATAACAGTACAGCAATTTTATCTGGTGATGTGATGTTAGTTTTAGCCTATCAGATATTTGAAAATTATGATGCAAATATTTTTGTACCAATGGCTAAACTATTTAGCAAAACAGCAATAAAGGTATGTGAGGGACAACAATTAGATATAGATTTTGAAAAAAAACAAGAAATATCTCTTGATGAATATCTACTAATGATAAACTATAAAACTGCAGAATTAATTGGAGCAGCAATGAAAATGGGGGCAATTATAGCAAATGCAACAATAGTAGAGCAAAAAAAAATTTATGAATTTGGAAAGAATCTAGGTATAGCATTTCAATTGCAGGATGATTATCTTGATTGTTTTGGTAATGAGGATGATTTTGGCAAAAAAATAGGAGGGGATATAATTGAGAAAAAGAAAACTTTCTTATACATAAAAACTCTTGAGTTGCTTTCAGGCGATGAAAAATCTAATTTTATTTCAATATATAATAGTCCTCATGATAATCCTAAAAAGAAAACAGCATTGGTTAAAGACTTCTATAATAAATGCAATATTGAAAATGAAGTTGCTATTGAAATTCAAAAACACACCAACAATGCATTTCAAATTTTAAATTCCCTTAATATAGCTGAAGATAAAAAGGAATTTCTTCATAATTTTAGCAATTCACTTACGCAAAGGAAGATATAGTTTTACTATTCTTTTTAATTAATATTAATTACCTTTGTAATCTGAAAAATAGAAATTTTTATAATGGATAATTTTTCTTTTTTAAACGCTGCTCATACGGTTTTCTTTGCTGACTTGTATGATCAATATTTAAAGGATCCTGATTCAGTAGAGCCGAGCTGGAGAGCTTTTTTTCAGGGCTATGACTTTGGAAGCAATAAACTTTTTCAAGGAGAAATTGTTGAAGGGGTCACTTCGCAGATTCCAGATCATGTTCAAAAAGAATTTAATGTAATAAATTTAATAGACGGGTATAGATCAAGAGGCCATCTATTTACTAGAACTAATCCAGTTAGAGACAGAAGATCATATAGCCCTAGCTTGTCTATAGAGCATTTTGATTTATCCAATGAAGATTTAGACACTGTATTTAATGCAGGAGAAATTCTAGGAATAGGGCCACAGCCTTTAAGAATTATAATTCAACATCTTAGAGAGATATATTGCGATTCTATTGGTGTTGAATATATGTATATAAGAAATCCAAAGATGATTGATTGGATTCAAAATAAATTAAATATCAACAATAATCATCCACAATTTTCTATTGATCAAAAAAAACAATTGCTTGGCAAACTTGTAGAGGCAGTTTCATTTGAGAATTTTTTACATACAAAATATGTAGGTCAAAAGAGATTTTCCCTTGAGGGAGGGGAATCATTAATCCCTGCTTTAGATATTTTGATTGAAATTGCTGCAGATAAAGGGGTTAAAGAATTTGTTATGGGAATGGCTCATAGAGGAAGATTAAGTACTCTGGTAAATATTTTCGGAAAATCAGCTAGAAATATTTTTAGTGAATTTGAAGGAAAAGATTATGAGGAGAAAATATTTGATGGAGATGTAAAATATCATTTAGGGTGGACTAGTAATAGAAAAACAATAAAAGGAAAAAAAATTAATTTAAATATTGCCCCTAACCCATCTCATCTAGAAGCTGTTGGGTCAATAGTTAATGGAATTGTTAGATCAAAACAAGACTCACACTTCCCAGAAAACTTTGAAAAAGTACTTCCAATAATTGTTCATGGAGATGCTGCGATTGCTGGCCAGGGATTAGTTTATGAGTTAGTCCAAATGTCAAGACTTGATGGATACCAAACAAATGGTACAATTCACATTGTTGTAAATAATCAAATAGGTTTTACAACAAATTATTTAGACGCAAGATCAAGTACTTACTGCACAGATGTTGGAAAGGTAACTTTATCTCCAGTATTGCATGTTAATGCAGATGATGTAGAATCTGTAGTTCATGCTATTTTGTTTGCCTTAGATTTTAGAATGGAGTTCAAAAAAGATGTTTTTATAGATTTACTTGGCTATAGAAAATATGGCCATAATGAAGGAGATGAACCTAGATTTACCCAGCCAAAATTGTATAAGATTATAGCTAAACATCCTAATCCAAAAAAGATTTATGCTGAGAAGTTAATTAATGAAGGAATAATTGATGAAGAATATGTTAATACATTAGAGAATAATTATAAAAACTGGCTTGAGGATGAATTAAAAGATTCTAAGAAATTAAAGAAGACTAAGATTACAGATTTTATGGATGATGAATGGGAGGAATTCACTAGAGTAAAACAACAGGAAATGATGCTTCCAGTTAATACCACATATCCAAGAATTAAGCTTGAAAAAATTGTTGAAACTATCTCAACTTTACCGAAGGGTAAAAAATTCATAAATAAAATTAAAAAAGTAGTTTCTTCAAGGCTTGACATGTTCAACAATAATAAGCTTGATTGGTCAATGGCTGAACATTTAGCATATGGAAGTCTATTAGAAGAAGGATTTAATGTTAGAATATCAGGGCAAGATGTTGAAAGAGGAACTTTTTCACATCGTCATTCTGTTGTCAAGGTTGAAGAGAGTGAAGAGGAGATTATTTTACATAATAATATTTCTAAAGCTCAAGGAACTTTTTCTATTTATAACTCTTTATTATCTGAATATGGTGTCTTAGGTTTTGAATATGGCTATGCAATGAGTAACCCAAATACTTTGACTATTTGGGAGGCGCAGTTTGGTGATTTCAGCAATGGCGCGCAAATTATAATTGACCAATATATTTTTTCAGGGGAGGACAAATGGAAAACACAAAATGGAATAGTTTTATTATTACCTCATGGATATGAGGGTCAGGGATCCGAACATTCTTCTGCAAGAGTTGAAAGATATTTACAATTATGTGCAAAGGATAATGTCTTTGTAGCTAATTGTACTACACCAGCAAATATGTATCATCTTCTTAGAAGGCAAATGAAAATGAATTATAGAAAACCTTTGATAGTTTTTACCCCAAAAAGTTTATTGAGGCATTCAAAAGTGTTTTCTAGTGTCGATGAATTTACAAAGGGGGGGTTTCAAGTTGTTATTGATGATACTAATGCAGATCCAAAAACAATTGATACCATTGTATTTGTTACAGGAAAGTTTTATTACGACTTGCTAGAAGAAAAGGAAAGGCTTGGTCGAAATAATGTTGCAATTATTAGAATAGAACAATTATTCCCATTGCCTAATGAGGTGATTAGATCAATTATAAAAAAATATTCTAATGCTTCTGATATTGTATGGGCACAGGAAGAACCTAGAAATATGGGAGCATATGGGTTTTTATTAATGAATCTAAAAGAAGCAAAGGATTTTAGAATTGCATCTAGAAGAAATTATGGAGCAACAGCAGCAGGTAGTTCTATAAGATTTCAGAAAAGACATAAAGAAGTGATTGAATACGTATTTGACCTTGAAAAGGATAATCAAATATTGAAGTAGTATCTTAGATATGAACTAAAAAATTATAATGAAAAAAAGCTTAATAGCTATATTATTAATTTTCTCTTGCTCTTCTGAAACAGTTGAGGATCCAATAAATACTGTAGATCCTACTGATCCTACTGATCCAGTTGTTACAGTAGAATATGGATTGCAGGAATTTGAGGTAGAGTTTCAAGGAATAACTCGTTCATATAATATTTTTGTGCCAGATTCATATGATCCTTTTGATCCGGTGCCATTGCTTTTTTGTTTGCATGCATGGAGCAGTAGCAATGAAATTATAATGGCGTATACAGGATTTAATGATATTGCTAGTGAAGAAAATTTTATAGTCGTATATCCACAAGGAAGTTATTTTAATGGGACAACTCACTGGAATGTTGGTGGATGGACTCAAGGAAGTTCTGTTGACGATGTTGCTTTTATAGATTTTTTAATTGATGCTATCTCTGAAGATTATTTAATTAATTCTGAGAGAATATATAGTACCGGAATGTCAAATGGAGGATATATGAGTTTTTTACTTGCATGTCAA
>CAZXST010000022.1:8199-11150 GCA_964643205.1 uncultured Flavobacteriaceae bacterium
CCAGATATATTTAGTTTTGATTTTTCAACTGTTCAAGAAATTACTTATTCTTGCGATAATGACAATACTAATACAAATGCAATGGTTAGGCATTACAGGGTAGATGGAGGAGGCCATGATTGGCCTGGTGCATGGGGCAACAGAGATATTAATGCCAGTGAGTTAATTTGGGAGTTTTTTTCATTGTATGACCTTAACGGTTTAATTGATTAATATTATTAATTTTATATCATAAATAAATAACCTATGATTCTAGAAATGAAAGTCCCATCTCCGGGAGAATCAATAACTGAAGTAGAAATTGCCACTTGGCTGGTGGCAGACGGAGATTATGTTGAAAAGGATCAAATAATAGCAGAGCTTGATAGTGATAAAGCTACCTTAGAATTACCAGCAGAGCAAGGAGGGGTCATTACATTAAAAGTTCAAGAAGGAGATTCTGTAGATGTAGGCCAAATAGTTTGCTTAATTGACACCTCTAAAGGTGGCGAAGCTAAAAATAATTCAGAACCAGAATTAAAAGAAGAACTAGTTTCATCAAAAAGCGAAGAAACCTCTAGCTCAACTAAATCAGATATTTTAAGCCCTGCTGCTAAAAAAATCATTATAGAAAATAATATTAAGATTGAAGATATAGAAGGAACTGGCAAGGATGGAAGAATTACTAAACAAGATGTAATAATGGCCAAACCTTCAATGGGGTCTGCTAGTAATAAAAAAAGAGATGAAAAAAGAACAAAATTATCTCTTTTAAGAAGGAAAGTTGCGGAAAGACTAGTTAGCGTAAAAAATGATACAGCAATGCTAACTACTTTTAATGAAGTAGATATGTCTGCTATATTTGAGCTGAGAAAAAAATATAAAGAAAAATTCAAAGTAAAGCATGGGGTTAATTTAGGCTTTATGTCCTTCTTCACACTAGCATCTGTAAGAGCTCTCAAAGAATTTCCAGCAGTAAACTCAATGATTGATGGAGATGAAATGATAACATATCAATATTGTGATATTAGCATAGCAGTTTCAGGCCCAAAGGGGCTAATGGTCCCAGTAATCCGTCATGCTGAAAAGCTTTCGTTTAAAGACATTGAAGTACAAGTGAAGGCACTTGCAGAGCGTGCAAGAGACTCAAAAATAACAGTTGATGAAATGACAGGAGGTACATTTACTATTTCTAATGGTGGTGTTTTTGGAAGCATGTTATCAACTCCAATTATTAATCCTCCCCAAAGTGCAATTTTAGGAATGCATAATATTGTTGAACGTCCTATCGCTATTGATGGAAAGGTTTTTATTAGACCTGTAATGTACTTAGCTCTTTCGTATGACCATCGAATTATTGATGGAAGAGAGAGTGTTGGATTTCTAGTTTCGATTAAGGAAGCCTTAGAAAATCCTGTTGAAATTTTGATGGGGAACAAAATTCTGGAGACACTAGAATTAAAGTAGTTTAATGATTATTTCAGACACGCATACACACTTGTATCTCAAGGAATTTGATTCTGACAGAGATCAAGTTATAAATAATGCTATAACAGCTAATGTTACCAGGCTCTTCCTCCCTGCTATAGACTCTTCTCATACTAAGTCAATGCTAATTCTTAAAGAAAAATTTCCCCAAAATATTTTTTTAATGGCTGGACTACATCCCTGTTATATAGGAGAAAATTATATTGAGGAGCTAAAACATGTTGAGAAAAATATTATAGAAAATCAATGTATTGCAGTGGGAGAAATAGGAATTGATCTCTATTGGGAAACAGAAAATCTAGAACTTCAAAAAGATGTTTTTATCCAACAAATTAGATTAGCAAAAAAATATAATTTACCTATAGTTATTCATTCTAGAAATTCATATGATGAAATATTTGAGGTTTTGGATGCAGAAGGAACTGAAAATTTATTGGGAATTTTTCATTGTTTTACTGGGACTTTACAGGAGGCAAATAAAATTATTTCAATGGGAATGAAATTAGGAATTGGAGGAGTGGTCACATTTAAAAATGGAATGATAGATAAATTTATAGATAAAATAGATTTAAGACATATCGTTTTAGAAACAGACTCTCCTTATTTAGCCCCATCCCCTAATAGAGGTAAAAGAAATGAAAGCTCATTTATTATTAATATCGCAAAGAAATTAGCAGAAATATATAAAGTTAGTATTGAAGAAATAATAAATATTACTACAAATAATTCCATTGAGGTATTTAAGATATAAAACATGTTATATTATCTTATAAAATATCCTAAAAAAAAGAATAATATAAAGTTTTATAATTAATATTTTTTCTTTTTATTTGTTTTGATATTATTATGATATAATAGAGAGGTGGCCGAGTGGTCGAAGGCGCACGCCTGGAAAGTGTGTATACATCACAAGTGTATCGAGGGTTCGAATCCCTTCCTCTCTGCACGAAATTATAGTGTTAATTATATTTTTTTATATCTTTAAGCTCTATTAAAATAATTAAACAAACCAAAATGAAAAGATTACTTAGTATTATTGCAATTATCTCAGTTGTATTTATTCAAGATTTAAATTCAAACATCAATATATTTCAAGATGAAATGGATGTGTCTGAGGTTGAAGAAACTTCAATGGTAGTTGAAGAGGCTGTTATGGATGTAGAAGAGCCAGAACAGTTAAATTTTCATCAAGAATTAAAAAAGAGGTTTATTGAAGGAGGACCTGGATTTATGGGAATTGTTCTTTTATGCCTTATTTTAGGTTTGGCTATAGCTATTGAAAGAATTATTTATCTAAATTTATCAGAATCAGATTCAGAAAAATTAACGGAGGAAGTCGAAGCAGCTATGAAATCTGGAGGCATTAAGGCAGCAAAGGAGGTATGCGCTAATACACCTGGCCCAGTTGCGTCTATTTTTTGGCAAGGATTAGATCGAGCAAATGAAAGTGTTGAATCTGCAGAAAAAGCTGTTATTGCTTATGG
>CAZXST010000023.1:0-11068 GCA_964643205.1 uncultured Flavobacteriaceae bacterium
TAAATTTCATAAATATGAAAAACAAATATAAATAACATTAAGGCAATTAATTCTTAATAAAACTCTAATATTGTAAATTTTAAGTTTTTGTTAATAAATGAGTTTTAAATAATTTTATTTTAGTAAAACAATATTCTAATTTAACAAACTCAATATTTACAGTGATTAAGAATGATTGATATTAATCATCTAGAAGCATTAACTACTCAGGTTCGTAGAGATATTCTAAGAATGGTTCACAAAGTAAATTCTGGTCATCCAGGAGGATCGTTGGGTTGTGCAGAATTTTTTGTAAGTCTCTTCAATGTTATTATGGAAAGGAATGATAGTTTTGAAATGGATGGTTATAATGAAGATATTTTTTTTCTAAGTAATGGACATATTTCACCTGTATTTTATAGTGTTTTAGCTAGATCAAATTATTTTGATATTACCGAACTTAATACTTTCCGTTTAATTAATTCCAGGCTACAAGGACATCCTACAACACATGAAGGGCTTCCAGGGGTTAGAGTAGCTTCAGGATCACTAGGTCAAGGACTATCTGTAGCCATCGGAGCTGCTCATTCAAAAAAATTAAATAATGATAGTAAATTAATCTATAGTTTACATGGTGATGGTGAATTACAAGAAGGACAAAATTGGGAGGCTATTATGTATGCTTCAGCAAAAAATATTGATAATATTATTGCAACAATAGATGTTAACGGTCAACAAATTGATGGAAGTACTCCAGATGTTATTGATATGGGTGACTTAAAATCTAAATTCAATTCATTTGGATGGAATGTGTGTGAAATTAATCAAGGAAATAATATTCAATCAATAATTGATGGTATGAATAAAGCTAAGTCTAAAACAGGAAAAAATAGGCCTGTTTGTGTGCTTTTAAAAACTGTTATGGGAAATGGTGTAGACTTTATGATGCATACACACGAATGGCATGGTAAAGCGCCAAATGACGAACAACTTGAAACAGCATTAAACCAAAATCCTGAAACGTTAGGTGATTATTAAATAGGAAATGAAGATATACGAATATTCTGAAAAGAAAGACACAAGAAGTGGGTTTGGAGATGGTTTAACAGAGCTTGGAAAATCAAATCCTAATGTCGTTGCTTTATGTGCTGATTTAACAGGATCATTAAAAATGAATGAATTCAAAAAAAATCATCCAGAAAGATTTTTTCAAGTTGGAGTTGCAGAAGCAAATATGATTGGGATTGCTGCTGGTTTAACAATTGGAGGTAAGATACCATTTACTGGAACTTTTGCTAATTTTTCTACTGGAAGAGTCTACGATCAGATACGTCAATCTATTGCTTATTCTGGTAAAAATGTAAAAATTTGCGCTTCTCATGCGGGAATAACTCTTGGAGAAGATGGTGCAACCCATCAAATATTAGAAGATATTGGTATGATGAAAATGCTTCCTGGCATGACAGTTATCAATACTTGTGATTATAATCAAACTAAAGCAGCCACTATTGCTATTGCTAATTATAAAGGTCCTGTTTATCTTAGGTTTGGCAGGCCAAAAGTTCCTGTATTCACTCCAGTAAATCAAAATTTTGAAATTGGTAAAGCTGTACAACTTCAAGAAGGTAAAGATGTAACTATTATAGCTACAGGTCATTTAGTATGGGAAGCTTTAGAAGCAGCTAAAATCTTACATAATAAAGGAGTAAGTGCAGATGTTATTAATATACATACTATAAAACCCTTAGATCAAGAAGCTATCATAAAATCAGTAAATAAAACAGGATGTGTTGTAACAGCTGAAGAACATAATTTTTTGGGTGGTCTTGGCGAAAGTGTTGCTCGTATATTAGCTTCTAATAATCCCTCTCCACAAGAATTTGTTGCTGTAAATGATACGTTTGGTGAATCAGGAACACCTGATCAATTAATGGACAAATATGGCCTTAATGCTAACTCAATTGTAGTAAACGTAGAGAAAGTGTTAAAAAGAAAAAACTAATCGTCTCTTGATTCTGAATTGTCTGTATCTAGATAGTTAGGGATTCCATCTCCGTCAGTGTCATCATTTGTAGGGTCTCCATCTCCAATATCATTTGTAGGATCTCCATCACCATCCCTATCTTCAGTTAAGTCTGAATCTGGTTCTAGATCTTCATCAATAGTTAATGTGCCATCATTATCATCATCACTATCTACAAAATCTGCATATGGATCATCATCGGTATTGTCATCTGTAAGGTCTAAATTCCCATCTAGATCCTCTAAATGAGAAGGAACATTATCAAAATCATGATCATTCTCCTCCGATTCTAATAACTTAAACTTAAAAATTAGGTTGGAATATACAGGGACAGCTCCAGCTGCACTAGAATAATATCCCATTCCAGAGGGAAGAAACATTACTCCTATGCCAGGATCAGTATAATCTAAAGTTCCATCATTGTTGATTACAAAGTCTGTTGCATTATTAAATTCTGGCAGTACCCTTCCCCAACCTGCAATTGTATTTGTTAAATCAAAATCTACAGGTGTTGAAGAGCTGTCAAATATTAAACCATCCATAAGACTTCCTTCGTAATTAACACGAACCTTATCAGAAAAATTTGGAGAAACATCTGATTCACCTTGATTAATTTTTAAGATATAGTATTCATATTCAACATCAAAATAAGTAGTAGTTAGTGTTATAATATCATCACTAAGCATAGTATTCTGATTAGGATCTGGAAGATTCCCGTCTTCAGGGAGTTCAGAAATAACAATCTCATCTAAAGTGAACCCAGAATTATTTTGTAAATAAGCAGAATTGTAATAATGTGTTTCGAAATATCCTAATAAAGAATCCCTATCAATAACTTGTTGTTCAGTTCTGTCATTCTCAGGAATTTCTACTGGCCCATCAACATCATCCTCTGGACAAGAGAAAAATAAAACTAAAAATAAAAAGAAAAAGAAATGTACTTTAAATCTCATTGCTTTAATTTTACATGCAAAAATACAATTATTATATTGCATTTTATTAAGTTTTAACAATCTTTTAAGTAGTAAATTAAATATAAATGGAAGATAAAAAAGTAATAATTAATGATAATCAAATCAGAAGCAAGTTAAAAAGAATTTCTTACCAAATATTGGAAACTAATTTGCAAAATTCAATGCTTGTTATCGCAGGAATTGAATCAAATGGATATTTGATTGCAAAGGAATTAAAAAAAATACTTAATAAACTTTCAAATATTGAAGTAATTCTATGTAAAGTAAAAATTGATAAGAAGAATCCTAGAAAACCTATTGAAACTTCTATAAGTAAGGAAGAGTATTCAAATAAGTCAATCGTTTTAGTAGATGATGTTTTAAATTCTGGATCAACATTGATATATGCTGTTAAGCATTTCCTAGAAGTAGAATTAGCGCAGTTTAAAACTGCTGTTCTAGTTAACAGAAATCATAAAAAATTTCCAGTAAAAGCAGATTTCAAAGGAATATCACTTTCAACTTCAATACAAAGTCAAGTAATAGTTGAATTTAAAGGTTCAAAAATCAATGCCCTACTTGTTTAATTTGATTAATATTTTACCAATATTATTTTTGCCAGATCCTGTATATCCAACAACTACTATAATCATATATAGGCATTAATATTAATATTTAAATTTCATTGTAATGTAAATTAAAGATTTTATATTTGCAGCCTTATATAGGAGTTAATTTTGACCTGATAGCTCAGTTGGTAGAGCATCTCCCTTTTAAGGAGAGGGTCCTGGGTTCGAGCCCCAGTCAGGTCACAGTTTAAAGAAAAATAGTCTTTTAAGTATTTATCTTTTCATTCTATTCTTACAATGCGTACGTGGCGGAATTGGTAGACGCGTTAGGTTGAGGGCCTAATAACTTAATAAGTTGTGGAAGTTCGAGTCTTCTCGTACGCACAAAAAGCCAAGGTCAATTCAAAAAACGAGTATTACTTATTTTGTTTCTTTATTAAATTTAAGGCAGATCCTTCATAAAACCATTTGATTTGAGATTTGTTATAAGAATGATTTAATTTAATGACATCATAGGATCCGTTATCGTGCTTTAATCTAATCTTAAGATGTCTTGAAGGAGAAAAATCTTTTAAATCAATAAATGATATTAAATCATTTTCTTGAACTAAATCATAGTCAGATTCATTAGAAAATGTAAGAGCTAACATTCCTTGTTTCTTTAAATTAGTTTCATGTATTCTAGCAAATGATTTAACAATTACTGCACAAACTCCAAGATGACGTGGTTCCATAGCTGCATGCTCTCTAGAAGAGCCTTCACCATAGTTGTTATCACCGACGACCACTGTATGAATTCCTTTAGATTTATAAAATCTCTGAACATCTGGGACGCCAGCATATTCACCAGTATATTGATTTTTAACAAAATTTGTTTTTTTATTAAATGCATTAACTGCTCCAATTAAGCAATTATTAGAAATATTATCTAAATGACCTCTATATCTTAACCAAGGACCTGCCATAGAAATATGATCTGTTGTACATTTACCAAAAGTTTTAATTAATAAACGTGCATCTTTTATATTATTTCCTATAGGTTTAAAAGGTTCTAGTAACTGTAACCTTTCTGATTTAGGATTAACCTTAACATCTATCTCACTTCCATCTTCTATAGGATCTATATAGCCAGAATCCTTGCAATCAAAACCTTTATTAGGCAGTTCTAAACCAGTAGGTGGGTCTAACTTTACCTTATCTCCATTTTCATTGACCAAACTATCATTTAAAGGATCAAAATCAAGTCTTCCAGAAATCGCAATCGCAGCTACCATTTCAGGTGAGCCTACAAAAGCATGTGTATTAGGATTGCCATCAGCTCGTTTAGAAAAATTCCTATTAAATGAATGGACAATAGTATTCTTTTCTTCTCCTTTTCTATCACTTCTATCCCATTGACCAATGCAAGGTCCGCAAGCATTACTGAATATTGTAGCATCTAAATCTTCAAAAATTTTCAATATACCATCTCTTTCTGCAGTATATCTGACCTGTTCAGATCCTGGATTAATTCCAAAATCTGATTTTGTAACTAATTTTTTTTCTAGTGCTTGTTTAGCTATTGAAGCTGCTCTTGTTAAATCTTCATAAGATGAATTCGTACATGATCCTATTAATCCCCAATCTACATCCAAAGGCCAATCATTCTCTTTAGCTTTATTTGCCATTTCGGAAATTGGAGTTGCCAAATCAGGTGTAAATGGACCATTTAAATGTGGTCTTAATTCACTTAAATCAATTTCAATTAATTGATCAAAATATTTATTAGGATTTTTATATACTTCTTCATCTCCAGTAAGATATTCTTTTATTTTATTTGCAGCATCAGCAATTTTATTTCTTCCTGTTGCCTTTAAATACCTTTCCATTGATTCATCATAACCAAAAGTAGATGTAGTTGCCCCAATTTCAGCACCCATATTACAAATTGTACCTTTTCCAGTACATGACATAGATTTTGCACCAGGCCCAAAATACTCAATAACACATCCTGTTCCTCCCTTAACTGTTAGTATTCCTGCAACCTTTAATATAACATCTTTTGGAGCGGTCCATCCTGAAAGCTTTCCTGTTAATTTAACTCCAATTAATTTTGGAAATTTTATCTCCCAAGGCATACCTGCCATTACATCAACAGCATCAGCACCTCCTACTCCTATTGCAATCATACCTAATCCCCCTGCATTTACAGTATGTGAATCTGTTCCAATCATCATACCTCCTGGAAATGCATAGTTTTCTAATACAACTTGATGAATAATTCCAGCACCTGGTTTCCAAAAACCTATACCATATTTATTTGATACTGTTCTTAAAAATTCAAAAACCTCATTACTAACAGAATTTGCTCTTTTTAAATCTTTATCAGATCCAAGTTTAGCTTGTATAAGGTGATCACAATGAACAGTTGTTGGGACAGAAACACTAGATTTACCTGCTTGCATGAACTGCAATAAAGCCATTTGTGCTGTAGCATCCTGAAGTGCTATTCGATCAGGTTTAAAATTTACATAATCCTTTCCTCTTGTAAAGGGGTTTTCAAAATTATCCCAAAGATGTGAGTATAATATTTTTTCGGAAAGTGTTAGAGGTGATTTAATTGATTTTCTTGCATTATCAACATTCTTGACAATGTTTTCATAAACCTTTTCAATCATATCAAAATCATAAATCATAAAAAATTATTTTTTTAACCAATTACTATAGAAATTACAATCTCTATGTTCCATAGATATCTTTATAAAAGTCTCAGTAATTTTAGAGTCCTGCCATTTCTCAATTTCCTTTAACTGCTTGTTCTGTAAAGCAAGTTTTTGAATCTTTAGGTAATCTTTTGAAAAATCAGCGACATGTTCATCGTATCTGTTAGATACTGTAAGAATTTTAAATTTTATTGGGTTAACTCTATCCTCATCTTGATATACAATACTGATTTCTCCTTCCTTAAGATTAGAAATTTGAGAATATAATTCAGGATCCATTTTAGTTAATTCAAAGCTATAATCCTGAGTTTCGGGGTTTATCAAAAGACCTCCGTCAAATTTTGTTTCTTTCTCATCACTGGCCTCTCTAGCAGCATCAGAAAAAGTTAAATCACCTGAGACAATTCTCTCTCTTATATTTTCAATTTTATCTTTTGCTTCCTTTATATCATTAGAATTAATATTTGGTCTCAATAGAATATGTCTTACATCATATTCCTGTCCACGTATTCTTTCTAAAAAGATAATATGATAGCCAAATTCAGATTCAAATGGTTCAGAAATTTCACCTTCTTCTAGAGAAAAAGCAACTTCATTAAATTCTTTAACCATGGGGGATCTATTTCTATTTATAGTATATTTACCTCCATTTCTTCTTGAAGGTATGTCGTCACTATAAAGTACAGCTTTTGTAACAAAACTTGCCCCATTTTCTACAACATCAGCCTTAAATTGTTTTAATCTATCTACTACTTTTTGTTTTTCCTCATCAGTAGTTTTTGGAATTATAACAATTTGTGAAACTCTTAATTCTGTGCCAAAAATTGGTCTGTCTTTTTTAGGAATCGAATTAAAAAATTGTCTTACCTCTTCAGGTGTGACTTCTATATCTTCAATTATTGATTCTTGCATCTTTTTTGCTAATTCAGAGTTTTTATTAAGTTCAAACATTTCAGATCTTAATTCTTGTTCTGAACTTTTATTATAGTATTCAATTAATTTATCCATTGATCCTATCTGCTGAGCAAACATATTAATCTGTTGGTCTACGTATGATTCAATCTCTGAATTATTAACGACGATACTATCTTGAATAGCTTGATGCTGATATAGTTTATCTTCTAACAATTTTCCAAATATTTGACATCTAGTTATGTCCTTAGTTGATACGCCTGAAACTCTTAATTGGGCAAATTGTTTATCAATGTCGGAATCTAGTACTACAAAATCGCCTATTACAGCTGCTACTCCATCAATTTTTACTCTTTCATTATTTTCCTGAGAAAATAAAACCATAGAAATGAAAAATAATAGGCAAAAAATAATATATCTATTCATCATTATATATTTCTAATTTATTGGTTTCAATTGCATTATCAAGAATTTCTCTTTTTATTTTGTTTACTAATTCAATCTTTCTTTTATTGACAATCATATACTCTAAAGTAGGGGAAACATATTCTATCGGAGCATATTGACCTTTTGTTAGTAAACCTGTAATTTTAATCAAATATAATCCTAAAGAATCTTTGAATTGAAAAAATTTGTATTTTTTTAACGAATTATATCTATAATTATTCAATATAGGAATGGTTTTAAAGAGCTCATTTCTTCTGTGCCAGGTAGAATCATCAAATGAAGAAAATATAAATTGATGTGAAATTGAATCTAGTAAGACTCTGTCTTGTTCCTTGTATCTTCTTAATTTACCCCTAATTTGACTTGCATCAGGATTAGTATTGGATATGTAAATGAATACATATTGTATAAGATCCTCATTTAATTTAAATAATTCGTAATTCTTTTTGTAAAGACTATCTAATTCAATAGAATCAGTTTCTAATTTAATTGTAGAATTAACCAGTGCCTCTAAATAACTATTAGAAAGTAGTTCTGTTTCATAATCATATACCATAGAAGTAATTTCAGTTAAGTTTTTTTCAGATAAATTAAGTCTAGCTCCAGACCTTAAAATCTTGTTTATTGCCCAATTATTTATAAGTTCATTAACTATTAAAATTGAATCAGATAATTCATGTTTATCAGTTATTAATTCTTGAATATCTTCTTCAAAAAGATATTCCTGATTTACTCTTGCAATTGGCTTTAAATTTTTTGGAGTAAAATAATTTTCACATGAAGTGATAACAATAAATAAGATGATTAGACTTCTGCTCATTACTTTCTTAATGATTTTTTAATTCGTTTTAGTATTTTTTTATTTATAATAACATTATTGTTTTCTCTTAATTCATTTATCCAGTTATTTTCTAAAAAGTCTTGATAATCACTAATTATCTCACCCCTACTATCATCAAAGGAGGAATATTTAGATTTATTAGATTGATAAAACTCTTTAATATTAATTGAATCACTACTAGCAACATTCCATATTTTTTCTTGCATTAAGTCAAACAGCAATAATCCTTCTTTATATTCCTTTAAAATATACTTATACTCTAAATTCTCATACTCCAGATTATCTTTATATGTTTCTAATACATTTTTTTTTATGAAATCCTTATACATTTTGCGTACAATATTCTCTTTATTTTTTGAGTTAATAGACCTTTCATTCTTTTTAAGATAAGTAGCAAAGTCTAAAAAATTATACTTTTTAGTATGAATTTTAATTAAAATCTTATCTTCTTCAATAGTATCTGGTATTTCCCAAGAATCATTAATTATTGATATAAAATATTTTAAAGTTTTATTTTCATAATTAAGATTGTACTTATCTAAAAGCATTTTATAAAAAGAGTCTGAGATAATTGATGAACGTGAACTTCTTTTTATTTTATTTAATAAAATAGATTTCATTTCACCTATAGGCTTTAACTCATTCTTGGAATATAATTTAATAATATGCCATCCATGTTTTGTTTCTACTGGAGAAGAAACTTCATTTGGTGTATTTAAACTAAAAGCCATATTTTCAAATTTAAGAGAATTTAATTGTCCACTAGTAAAGGCATCTAGTCTACCTCCTTTATAAGACGTATTCCTGTCTTCAGAATATTTTATAGCTAATGACTCAAAATTTGAACCTTTTTCAATTGAATCATATAAACCATATATTTTTTCTTTAGATCCAGGCTTATTTTTATATGCCATTATATGGCCAACATTTATTTCTCCAAGAGAATTTCTTTTATCATTAACTTTAAGAATATGATAGCCAAACTGAGTTCTAAAAGGCATTGAAACCTCACCAACATTAGTATTATATGCAACATTCTCAAATTTGTATATCATTTTAAATGCTGAAAAATATCCAAGATCTTCAACTATTAAATCTTTACCATTGTTATGATTTTTTATGAGAGAGTCTATATGATTCTTCAATAATGGTTTTCTAAGGCTTAATATCTTATTATATACTTCAATAGTGTCATTATCATCTTCTTCCATTCTAATTAAAACATGTGAGATATTGACTTCATATTTGGTTCGTTCATAGGCTTCTAATAATAATTTCTCTTGAGTCACATTATCAGTCAAAAAAGTTGATTCTAACTGTTTTGTATATTTTTTTAATTCTTTTATATAATTTTCATTCTTATGTAATTCTCTGGAATATGCATCAGATAATTTCAATTTGTAATTAATGTAAAGTTGAAGATAATTATCAACGTCTTTTTGAGATTCATCCTCAACTAAATCTATATTTTTATTATATACCCTTACAAATTCTCCAGCAAGTACAGGCTCATTATTTACACTAAACAATATATCTGTTTCATTAAATTGAGCAAAGGATAAGAATGAAAAAGAAAAAAATACAATGTGTATATATGCTCGAAACATAAATATTATTTTTAGAAAATCAAAAATAAAAATATTAATTAAATTATCTTGAGTAATTAGGAGCTTCTTTAGTAATATTTACGCCATGAGGGTGGCTTTCAATAATTCCAGCTGAAGTAATTTTTACAAACTCTGATTTTTCTTGTAGTGTTTTAATGTTTTTTGCTCCACAATAACCCATTCCGGCCCTTAAGCCTCCAATAAATTGATGTACACTCTCTGAAAGATCTCCTTTATAAGGGACACGACCAACAATTCCTTCTGGAACAAGTTTTGCTATTTCAGTTTCAAATTCTTGAAAATATCTATCACCACTTCCCTTTTTCATAGCTTCTAAAGACCCCATCCCTCTATATGATTTGAATTTTCTGCCTTCATAAATTATAGTTTCTCCGGGTGATTCTTTTGTTCCAGCTAATAATGAACCTAACATTACACAATCAGCTCCTGCTCCTATTGCTTTAGAAATATCTCCAGTATATTTAACTCCACCATCTGCTATCACAGGAACGTTAGATGACTTTATGGCATTAGAGACCTCTAAAATAGCCGAAAATTGAGGATAACCTACTCCTGCAACTACTCTAGTTGTACATATTGATCCTGGACCAATTCCTACTTTAATCCCATCAGCACCAGCTTTAACAAGAAATTTAGCTGCCTCTGCTGTCGCAATATTTCCAACTATAATATCAATTTTTTTAAATTTTTTCTTTAATTCCATCATTAGAGTAATAACTCTCTCGGAGTGACCATGAGCCGTATCAACTACAATTGCATCAACTCCAGAGTTAACTAATGATTCTGCTCTATTAATAGAATCTTCAGTTACTCCAATTGCAGCTGCTACCCTTAATCTACCATATACATCTTTATTAGCAATTGGTTTTAATCTTAGTTTAATTATATCTCTGAAAGTAATAAGGCCAACCAATGTATTTTTTTTGTCTACAACAGGAAGTTTTTCAATTTTATTTTTTTGCAAAATACCTTCAGCCTCACTAAGAGAAGTTCCTTTACTAACTGTAATTAAAT
>CAZXST010000024.1:0-7813 GCA_964643205.1 uncultured Flavobacteriaceae bacterium
ACTTCTCACGGGTCAGGTTATAATTACGACACTCACGTTCCTTTAATATTTTATGGAAAAGGAATTAATAAAGGTGAAACAAGCATTAGAACAGATATTACAGATATTGCTCCAACAATTAATGCATTATTAGGTTTAGAACCAAGTGAAACCTATTCTGGAAAGATACTAGATTTTGTTATTAAATAATTGACTGGTTTATTTTGTCAATATAATTTAGAACATCTTCCTTTCCTGTATGTTTTTTACTGGATGAAAGAAAGATTTCTGGTAAAATTTCCCAATTTTTTTCAAGTTCTTTTTTGTAGTTAAGAAGTTTATTATCGATTTCTGTTTTAGTTAGTTTATCGATTTTGGTAAAAATTATAGAAAAAGGAATTTTATTTGTGGCCAACCATAGTATAAAATCTAAATCTATTTTAAGCGGAGAATGTCTTAGATCAATTAAGATAAAAGCAGATGCTAATTGTTTTCTATGTTTAAAATAATCAGTAATGCTTTTTTGAAAGTGTTTTTTATTTGATTTAGATGTTTTTGCATAACCATACCCAGGTAAATCAACTATATACCATGAATTATTTATTAAAAAATGATTTATTAATTGGGTTTTACCAGGTGTGGACGATGTTTTTGCTAATTTATTTTGATTTGTTATCATATTAATTAGCGAAGATTTTCCAACATTACTCCTTCCAATAAATGCATATTCAGGCATTATTGTTTTAGGGCAATCTTTTTCTTTTTGACTGCTCAAATAAAATTTCGCAGATTTAATTTGCATTTATTTACTTGTATTTAGATTTCTTTTTGAGAACCAGCTAAGTACCACTTCATTGAATTTTTTTGGATGCTCCATCATAGGTGCATGGCCACACTTATCAATCCAATATAAATCTGAATTTGGAAGTAGTTTATGAAATTCATTAGCAACATGCGGTGGAGTTACAATGTCGTTTTTTCCCCAAATTAAGCATATGGGAATTTTTATTTTTGGTAAATCTTTTGCCATATTATGTCTTATGGCACTTTTAGCAAAAGCTAAAATTTTAATTAATTTATTTCTGTTGTTTACTGTTTCAAATATCTCATCTACAAGTGTTTTGGTTGCAACTTTTGGATCATAAAATACTTCCTCAACTTTTTTCTGCATTACCTCATAGTCACCTCTTTTAGTATAACCACTCCCCAACCCAGCTTCATACAAACCTGAACTTCCAGTTAAAATTAAGCCTTTAGCACTGTTAAATAATTTAGTATAATATAGTGCTATATGGCCACCTATTGAGTTTCCAATAATTATATAATTCTTTAATCCTTTAAACTTTACAAATTCATACAGGAATTCAGCTAAGCTCTTTACTGAGCTTTTCATTATTGGCATCTCATATATTGGAAGAGCTGGCATTAGAACTCTATATCCCTTATTTTTGAAAAACTTAATTACAGCATTAAAATTACTAAGACCACCCATTAGTCCATGTAATAGAATAATTGTCATTCCATTACCTTCTTCAATATATTTGAATTTTCCCTCTTGTTTTAGGATAAACTTCATAAAAGATTTGGTTAAAAAGCAATACGAAATTACTCAATTTATTCTGAATTATGCCTTTTTCTTCTTAATTAACACTTATTGTTAATGTTTTTGTTAATTATTATAACATAAACTACAACATTCTTATATTCAGAGAGTTAACTATATTTTTTATTGTTTTTAATCGATGAAATATGTCTTTAATAGATTTTTATTAACAATGTGGTAAAATGTGGTAAAATGTGGTAAAATTTTTAGTAAATTTGATTTAATCCAAAATTACATTTTAATCTTGAATTATCTAATAGGGACATATGAGTGTACAATTGATGTAAAAGGAAGAATTATGATTCCAGTTGCATTAAAGAAACAGCTATCGGGTGTTGTAGGAAAAGGCTTTGTTCTTAAAAGAGCAGTTTTTCAGCAATGCTTGGAGTTGTACCCTATTTCTCAATGGGAGCAATTAATTACAAAAGTAAATTCATTAAATAGATTTAAGAAGAAAAATAATGATTTCATACGGAGATTTACTGCTGGAGTGAAATTTATTGAATTAGATACTTCAGGGAGATTATTAATCCCTAGAGATTTAATTGATTTTGCAAATATTAGCAAGGAAATTGTTGTTTCTTCCTCGGTTGATATAATCGAGATATGGGATAAGGGAGGTTATGAAGATACCATTAAGGATGCAACTGTTGATTTTGCAAGTTTGGCTGAGGAAGTAATGGGTCAGGATGATGATTAGCACTAATTATCATACCCCTGTTTTATTAGCTGAATCTGTTGAAGGATTAAATATTATTGAAGATGGTATTTATGTAGATGCAACATATGGAGGTGGAGGCCATAGTAGAGAGATGCTATCGAGATTGGGTAAGAAAGGACAATTAATTGCTTTTGATCAGGATTTTGATTCAAAATCAAATTTAATTGATGATAATAGGTTACTATTTATAAATGAGAATTTCATGTATTTAAAGAAATTTTTGAAACTCAATAACATTTCAAAATTAGATGGAATCCTAGCCGATTTTGGAGTATCATCATATCAGATTGATAAGCCAGAGCGTGGTTTTTCATATCGGTTTGAAGCTGATTTAGATATGAGAATGGATAATAATTCTTCTTTAACAGCTCATGAGGTTATAAACAAATATACCAGTGATGATTTAAATAAAATGTTTAAGAATTATGGAGAGCTAAACAATGCTAAAAAAATCACGTGGGAAATAATCAATAATAGAAAAAAGAATGAGATTAAAACTACAACTCAATTAAATGAAATTATACATCCCTTAATTCCTAACAGGATTTCAAATAAGATATTATCTAGAGTTTACCAGGCTATTAGAATTGAGGTGAATAATGAATTAGAAGCAATTAGATCTTTACTAAAACAATCAGTAGAATTATTAAAAGTTGGAGGCAGAATAAGTCTGATTTCTTATCACTCTCTTGAGGATAGAATCGTCAAGAGATTTTTTAAAACTGGAAAATTTCAAGGTGAAATAGAAAAAGATATTTATGGCAATTATTCTTTGCCATATAAAATTATAGAAAAGTTAATTGTGCCAAATCAAACAGAAATTAACAGAAATATTAGAGCTAGGAGCGCAAAACTAAGAATAGCAGAAAGAGTATAAGCATGAGAGATAGACTAATAAATATTATAAAGGGAAATTTTTTGATTAATGAAAATGCCTCAGGTAATTGGTCCTTCATCTTAATCTTTTTATTTCTATCAATTATAATGATTTCAAGTTCTCATGCTGTTGATAAAAAAATACATAATATTTCAAAATTAAACGAGGAAATTAAATCTCTAAGATCAGAATTTGTAGACGTTAGATCTAATTTGATGCAGTATCAAATGGAGTCTTCGATTTTAATAACATTAAATGAAAAGGGTATAGTTTCTTCTACAAATCCACCCAACAAGATTATAATAAATGTCAAAAATTAAAAAAAATATTATTACAAGGCTCTATATAGTTAGCTTCTTTATGCTAGTCTTCGCGTCTTCAATAATATTTAAATTAATTGACATACAATTTACTAATGGTGACTATTATAGAGAACTGTCAGAAAATAGGGTTTTTAAAAACATAGAAATCCCTGCAAATAGAGGAAATATATATTCTGAGAAGGGCAGATTACTTGCAACATCTGTCCCAAAATATGACATAAGATTTGATGCGCTGGCTCCAACTGAAAATAACTTCAATAAACATGTTGAAGAGTTAAGTATAAAACTTGGAGAAAACTTCAATAAACCCGCAGAATATTATATTAAGACACTTACAAATGCTAGGATTAATAAGAACAGATATTTATTAATAGCTAGAAACCTTGGGTATTTAGAATACATGAAAATTAAGGACTTCCCATTATTTAGATTAGGAAGTTTTAAAGGTGGAATAATAACAGAACAGTATACAAAGAGAGACTATCCAATTGGAGGGGTTGCCCAAAGAACAGTGGGTTATGAGAGGTATGATGATTTTGGAAATGTAACTAGACCTGGAATTGATGGTGCGTTTGGTCCTAAATATTTAAAAGGTGAAAATGGAAATAGACTCTCTCAAAAAATTGGAAAAGGTCAATGGAAGCCTGTTGAGGATTTCAATCAAAAAGAACCAAGAGATGGATATGATATTTATACTACAATAAATATTGAAATTCAAGACGTAGCACATTTTGCATTACTAGAACAATTAGAATATTATGAAGCTGATCATGGAAGTGTAATTGTAATGGAAACTAGTACGGGGGAGATTAGAGCTATATCAAATCTGGGAAGAACCTCTGAAGGAAAATACTATGAGAAGTTAAACTATGCAATAGGTGAATCTCACGAACCAGGCTCAACTTTTAAATTAATGGCAATGGTAGCAGCATTAGAAGACAAGGTAGTTGATACTAGCGATGTTATTGATACTAGAAATGGTGTTTTATCTTTTTATGGAAGAAAAGTAAGAGATTCAAAAAAAGGAGGTTATGGGAAAATTTCTGTTGCCAAGGCATTTGAAGTTTCTTCAAATACAGGACTTGTACAAATTGTAAATAATGGATATGAAAAAAATCCAGAAAAATTTATTGATAGAATTTTCAGTATGGGTCTAAATGACCAATTAGATTTAGAATTAATAGGCGAGGGGAAACCAATATTTACACATCCTTCAGATAAGAAGAATTGGGATGGTTTGGATTTGCCATGGATGGCATTTGGTTATGGAATTTCATTAACACCTCTGCAGACACTTACTTTTTATAATGCTATTGCCAACAATGGTAAGATGGTAAAGCCTAGATTCTTAAAGGAAGTTAGATCTTTTGACAAGGTAATTGAAACTTTTGATACGCAAATAATTAATTCATCTATATGTAGTATGGAAACAATTAATAAGGTTAAGCAAATGATGATAAATGTTGTTGAGAAAAAACATGGGACAGCTCATAATATATATGATAAGAATTTTTCTATGGCTGGAAAGACTGGTACATGTCAAACTGAATACTGGAAAAACCCTAATCTATATATTTCATCATTTGCAGGATATTTTCCAGCAGAAAATCCTAAATATTCATGTATAGTAGTTATTCATAAACCCAATAAATCAAAGGGATATTATGGAAATGTAGTTGCAGCTCCTGTATTTAAGAAAATTGCTCAAAAAATATATTCTGAAACCCCAATAGTACAGGAGCAGAAGTTTTCAAATGAGATTAATATTATTAAAGAAGATGACAATGATACTAACCCATATTATATGAGCTTAAACAGTTCTATTATGCCTGATTTATCAAAAATGGAATTAATGGATGCAATTGCATTACTAGAAAATTTTGGAATGAAAGTTATAATTCAAGGTAAAGGAAAGAAAATTAATCAATCAATAAAAAAAGGAAAAAGAATTAAAAAAGATCAAAAAATAATACTCAGATTAACTTGAAGGCAGTAAGAGAAATATTATATAAAGTAAACATTAATAAAGTAATAGGTGATACTGGTACTTTAATAAGAAATGTTGTTTCTGATTCTAGAGAAGTAATTGAAAAAGATTTATATATAGCAATTGATGGAGTTAATGTTAACGGGCATAAGTTTATTAATTCAGCAATAAAAAAAGGAGCAATATGTATTGTTTGTGAAGTGTTGCCAGAAAAGTTACATGAAGGTATATTATATGTCTTGGTTAAATCAACAAGAGAGTCAATTGGAATTATTTCTTCAAATTATTTTTCCAATCCATCCAGTAAATTGAAATTAATTGGCATTACAGGTACTAATGGAAAAACAACAATAGCAACACTCTTATACAGCCTATATAAGACTGCTGGATTAAAAGCAGGACTAATTTCTACTGTAATTAATTATGTGGATGGAAAGGAAATAGACTCCACTCAGACTACTCCAGACTCATTAACAATAAATAAATTATTATACCAGATGGTAGAGGAGGGTATTCAATACTGTTTTATGGAAGTAAGCTCGCATGGCATTGAGCAAAGGCGAATAAGTGGATTAGAATTTTCCGGAGGAATTTTTTCAAACTTAACACATGATCATTTAGACTATCACAATAGTTTTGATCAGTATAGAAATGTAAAAAAGGACTTCTTTGACAATCTTCCAAATACTGCATTTTCTCTTATAAATAAAGATGACAAGAATGGAAAATACATGGTTCAAAACACAAAATCCAGAATATTTACCTATGGATTAAAAACTTACGCAGATTATAAGATTAAAATTTTAGAATTTTCCTTAGAAGGAATGTTATTAAAAATTAATGAAAGTGAATTTTGGTCTAATTTATCTGGAAAATTTAATGCATATAATTTATTGGCTGTTTTTTCTACAGCATCTATTCTTGGAATGCCATTTAGTGAAACTTTGCAGTTAATGAGCATGTTAAAGAATGTTAAGGGAAGATTTGAATATTTGAAATTGAATAATATTACAGCAATTGTTGATTATGCTCATACTCCAGACGCTCTAAAGAATATTATAAATTCTATTAATGAAATAAAAACAAACAAGGAATCCTTAATTACTATTATCGGATGTGGTGGAAACAGAGATAAATCAAAAAGACCTGTAATGGGGGATATAGCATCATCACTAAGTTCAAAAGTTATTTTCACAAGTGACAATCCAAGAAATGAATCTCCTGAAAAAATAATTCAGGATATGGTTTCAGGTGTGAAGCCTTTAAATTCTGTTAAAACAATCTCAATTGCTAATAGAAAAGAAGCTATAAAAACAGCTTGTCAATTGGCCAAGTCTAATGACATTATTCTTATTGCAGGCAAGGGGCATGAAAAGTTTCAAGAGATAAATAATAAAAAACACTTATTTGATGATTATAAAGTAGTAAAAGAATGTTTAACTAAAATGAATTAATTTATGCTATACTATCTATTTGAATACTTAGAAAAGGAATTTCAATTTCCAGGGGCATCATTGTTTACTTTTATTTCCTTTAGAGCTTCTATTAGTATTATCCTTTCTTTATTAATCTCTACCATGTTTGGCAAATCAATAATTAATTATTTAAGGTCGAAACAAATTGGAGAGAATATAAGAGATCTTGGATTAAAAGGTCAAATGGAAAAGTCTGGTACACCAACAATGGGAGGGTTGATAATAATACTGGCTACAATTATACCTGTCTTATTATTTTCTAAGCTTGACAACATATATATCATTCTACTTGTTTTAACGATGATATGGATGGGAACAATTGGATTTATAGATGACTATATTAAAAAATTTAAAAATAATAAGAATGGATTAAAGGGTGGTTATAAAATAATTGGACAAGTTTTATTAGGAATAATAGTTGGTAGTACACTATTTTTCCATCAAGATGTTACTATTAAGGATAAAATAGTTAATACTCAGATCTATGAACTGGTAGATGAGAATACAGATGTAGTAAGACTTGAAGAAAAATCAACAAGAACAACAATACCATTTCTAAAAAACAATGAGTTTGATTATTCTGATTTAGTAACCTGGATTCATCCAAGTCTTGAAAAATATACCTGGATAGTATTTATTTTCTTTGTCGTATTAATTCTAACAGCAGTTTCTAACGGAGCTAATTTAACGGATGGAATTGATGGGCTAGCTGCTGGTTCTTCAGCAATTATAGTATTAACATTAGGTGTCTTTACGTGGGTCTCAGGAAATATAATTTTTTCTGACTATCTAAATATTATGTATATCCCAAGGGTTGAAGAAATTACAATTTTTATTGCAGCATTTGT
>CAZXST010000024.1:7913-11065 GCA_964643205.1 uncultured Flavobacteriaceae bacterium
ATCAAATCAAAATTTAGGATAGTGATGAATCAGGATGCTAATGACTATTTAATTTATGACGGGGATGATCCAACGATTAATTCCTATATAAATAAAAACAATATTAAATCAAAATTAATTCCCTTTTCTATAGAAAGAAAAATAGAAGAAGGAGCGTATTATAATAATCAATCAATCAATATTTCAATTAATAAAAAAAAACTAGTTATGTCAACTGAAAACTTTTCAATTAAAGGAAAACATAATATAAAAAATGCTATGGCAGCTGCTACAGTTGCACATTTATTAAAAATAAGAAAACAGACCATTAGAAAAAGTTTGGAACATTTTCAAAGTGTAGAGCATAGATTAGAAAATGTTTTAACAATTAATAAGGTTAACTATATAAATGATTCAAAGGCTACAAATGTAAATGCAACATATTATGCATTAGATACTATGGAAGCCCCTACAATATGGATAGTAGGAGGAATTGATAAGGGAAATAAATACGAAGACCTTTTTCCATTAGTTCATAAAAAGGTAAAAGCAATTATATGCTTGGGGAAAAACAATTTTAAGCTTGTAGAAAATTTTGAGAATATAGTTGAATATATAGTTGAAACTAGATCAATGGAAGAAGCTGTGTCAACTGCTTACAAAATAGCTAAACCTGGTTATAATGTCTTATTATCTCCAGCATGTGCAAGTTTTGATCTTTTTGATGATTATAAGGATAGAGGAAGACAATTTAAAGCATTTGTTAGAAAATTATAATGAATAAATTCTTAATTAATATTAAAGGCGATAAGCCGCTTTGGGTAGTATTTATACTTCTGGCTAGTTTTTCCTTTTTACCCGTGTATAGTTCTGCAAGTAATTTAGCGTATTTATACGGTGACGGAAATACATTTAGTTACTTATTTAAGCATTTTATTCATTTATCACTAGGATTTTTTCTAATGTATATGGTGCATAAAATACCTTATAGGTATTTCAGAGGTATATCTATATTGATGATTCCTGTTATTTTAGTTTTATTGGCCTATACTATTTTCCAGCCTAGCATATCAGATTCAATTACAAATTCAAATAGATGGATTAGAATACCTATTGTAGGCTTTGGATTTCAACCCTCAACTTTGGCATCTATAATTGTCTTAATCTATGTAGCTAGATATTTGTCGAAAATTAAAGATAAATTAATTACTTTTTCACAGTCTATTTTACCATTATGGATTCCTGTTTTCTTAACAATTTCTTTAATTCTTCCAGCAAATTTTTCAACTAGTGCAATACTGTTTTCTATGGTAATGCTATTGTGTTTTCTGGGAGGATATCCATTAAAATATTTAATGGGAATTTTATTTTCAGCAGTAATTTTATTTTCCATATTTCTTTTTTCTGTTAAAGCTTATCCAGATTTATTCCCTAATAGGGTAGATACATGGAAAAGTAGAATTGAGAGCTTTGTTGATTCAAAAGAAACTAAATCTAATTATCAAATTGAAAAAGCTAAAATTGCAATTGCCACGGGTGGAATTAGAGGATTAGGCCCTGGTAAAAGTGTTCAGAAGAATTTTTTACCACAATCTTCTTCAGATTTTATATATGCAATTATTGTAGAAGAATATGGTTTAATAGGTGGTTTAGCCTTACTATTATTGTATTTATGGTTTCTATTTAGGGTGATCATAATATCAAACAAATCCAAAAGTGTTTTCGGATCATTACTTGCCATTGCACTAGGCATACCAATAGTTTTTCAAGCATTAGTTAATATGGCTGTTGCAGTACAATTATTTCCTGTTACGGGTCAGCCACTACCTTTAATTAGTAGTGGTGGAACTTCTATATGGATGACATGTCTTGCAATAGGGATAATTCAGAGTGTTAGAATAGGTTCTGAAATTAATGAAGATGAAACTGATGAAAATAATCCTTTAGAAATATTAAAAGAAACAATTTAAATGAGAAGAAATAAATTCATAATTTCTGGTGGTGGTACAGGAGGACATATTTTCCCAGCTATCTCTATTGCCGATGAATTAAAATTTAGATTTTCTCAGTCTGACATACTATTTGTCGGTGCAAGAGATAGGATGGAAATGATTAAGGTGCCAGCTCATGGTTACAATATTAAAGGTCTTTGGATTTCTGGTTTAAAAAGAAAATTTAGTTTTAGTACCATATTATTCCCTCTTAAATTAGTATATAGTCTATTTCATTCACTATTGATTATACTTAAATTTAAACCAGAAGTTGTTATTGGAACAGGTGGGTTTGCTAGTGGTCCTATAGTCTTCATAGCCACAGTATTAAGAATACCAACCCTAATTCAAGAACAAAATTCATACCCTGGAATAACAAACAGAATGTTATCAAGAAGCGTAAATAAAATTTGTGTTTCCTATAGTGATTTAGATAAGTATTTCCCAGCATCTAAAATTAAATTAACTGGCAATCCTATTAGAAATAATATTTCTAATGCAGAGGAAAATTATGACAAGGGTATTAAATTTTATGATCTTGATATAAATCGAAAAACTCTTTTAATTATTGGAGGAAGTCAGGGCTCTCGTGAAATAAATAAACACGTTTACAACTGTATTGATTTTTTTAATTATTTGAATATTCAGGTTATATGGCAATGTGGAAAAATATATTATAATCAATATGAAAAGTTGGTAACATCTGATAATATCAAACTCTACTCTTTTTTGGAGAGAATTGATCTTGCTTTTTCAGTATCTGATTACATAGTTTCTAGGGCAGGAGCTGGTTCTATATCAGAATTATGTGTTGTTGGAAAACCTGTGATTTTTATTCCTTCACCTAATGTTGCTGAAGATCATCAGACAAAGAATGCAAACTCATTAGTTGAAAGGGATGCCGCAATATTAATTCAGGAAGAAGATCTAGAAACAATGTTTAAGAAGATGATTAAGGAATTAAATTCCTCAAGGGATTTGCAATATAAATTATCAAAGAATATAAAGAGTTTAGCTTTTGAAAATGCTACAAGAGATATAGCTGATGAAATAGAAAAATTAATTAAAAAATGAATTTAGATAAAATAGATAACATATTTTTTATTGGAATTGGAGGAATGGGGATGAGCTCATTAGCTGAATATTTTATTAATGAAAATAAATATGTTGGCGGATATGACA
>CAZXST010000025.1:0-10963 GCA_964643205.1 uncultured Flavobacteriaceae bacterium
TAGTAGCGAATGTATATGCCCAGGATATTACTGGTAATGTTTCTGACGCTGAATCTGGCCTTCCCTTAATGGGTGTAAACATTGCAGTTGAAGGATTGAATAAGGGGACTGTAACAGACTTTGATGGAAATTTTAATATTTCAAATGTAGACTCTGGAACCACTTTAATTTTTACCTACATTGGATACAAGACATTCAATCAAACTGTTGATGAAGAAACTAATTTAATGATTCTGATGCAAAGTGATTTAAGTGAATTAGATGAGGTAGTTGTAATTGGTTATGGCACACAAAAATTAAGCGATATTTCTGGAGCTGTATCCACAGTAAGTAGTGGTGCAATAGAAAAATCCTCTCCGGTTAGAATCGAAGATGCCTTGCAAGGTCAGGCATCAGGAATTAATATTATTTCTAGTGGGTCACCGGGATCAAAACCAACTGTGTTAATTAGAGGTATTACTTCTTATGCGGGAAATGATCCATTGGTTATTATTGATGGAGTTTCAGCAGTAATAGATGATTTAAATTCATTAAACCCAAATGATATTAAGTCTGTTAATATATTAAAAGATGCTGCCCTTGCTTCAATTTATGGTGTTAAAGGCGGAAGTGGAGTTATTGTTGTAACTACTAAATCTGGAGAAAGAAATACTAAAACAACTTTTTCATTTAATACTTCAGTAGGAAGTCAAGAAGTTGTTAAAACTATTGATGTTTTAAATGCTGCTGAATATGCAGCTATCCTAAATGAGGCAAGTGTTGCTGGCGGAGAAGGAATAATTTTTCCAGATATTTCTTTGTATGGAGCAGGAACCAACTGGCAGGATGAAGTGATTGTTGATGCTCCTATTGTAAACCACTCTATTACAGCATCTGGTGGAAGCCATAGCACATCCTATTACGTTTCTGCTGCTTATTTAGGTCAAGATGGTGTGGTGGCAGGAGGAGATAAATCTTTCTTTAAAAGAACTAATTTTACTACTAACATTGATACAGATTTAACTTCTAAAACAAAATTAATAGTTAACACTAACTATACTAATATAAAAGGGAAAAGTCTCCCTGAAAATGGAATTACTAGTGTTTTATCAAATGCTTTAAATTTTGATCCTACTGTCAACCCATATGATGATGATCAATTTGGAATTAGTGAAACTATTACACAGGAAATAATTAATCCCTTGGCTCAAATTGACAATACTCACAATAAAGGCAAAACAGATAAAATATCTGGTAAAATTGAGCTACAACATAATTTTATGGATAATCTAAAGGTCACATCAAGACTTGGTTATACATATGTTGATATTTATAGTAAATATTTTGTTCCATTTCAATATTACGGATCTGGACATAATCAGACTAATGCGAATTCTGATTTAACTCCTATAGTAACTATTGATGGTGAAGGTAATATAACATCTACTCACAATAGAGTTGGAGAGAATTATACTAATTACTTTAATTATACATATGAACTTTTTGGAAACTATGATTTTACTATCAATGAAAATCATAATTTTCAAACGGTTCTAGGGTTTTCTATAGGTGAAAACAAGGGAAGTAATATTAGTGCTGCAAATGAAGATGTACCATTTAATTCATGGGATTATGCTGATGTAAGTGCAGCTACAGGAAATGCTACACAACAATCATCTGGATCATGGCAGTATGTAAGTAGAAATCTTTCATATTTTGGTAGAGTACTATATGATTATAATGAAAAATATTACGCATCATTTACTGGAAGAATGGATGGTTCAACTTCTTTTGGTAAAAACAATAAATTTGGATTTTTCCCTTCAGCTTCATTTGGCTGGGTAATCTCTAAAGAAGATTTCTTTGATTCTGTTCCTCTTGATTATTTAAAGTTTAGGGCAAGTTATGGGTCATTAGGTAATGATAATATAAGCCCCCAATTCTCACTAATTTCAACTTTTCCAAGCTATGTATTTAATGGAAGCATTGTTAATGGCTCTGCATTAGGATCTATTCCTAATGATGATGTTTCTTGGGAAAATCAGGTTCAAGTAAACATTGGATTAGATACTAGAATTTTTGACAATAAGGTTTCTATTTCTGTTGACTATTTTAAAAAGACAGTTGATGATTTGTTATTTAGTCCTAACTTATCATTGTATCTAGGAACTCCATCTTTTCCAACAACAAATATTGGAAAGACTGAGAGTAAAGGTGTCGATGCTGCAATTTCATTAAACACATCTATTGGGGCTTTAGCTATAACATCAAATTTAAATTTTACTACTGCTGAGAATACGGTTGTGGCAATAAACAACGGAGATAAATATATATGGGGTGCTGGTTATGGTATTCCTTACACTCCAATTGTTAGATTTGAAGAAGGCTATTCTCCAGGGTATTTTTACGGATATGCTACCGATGGTATTTTTCAATCTCAAGAAGAGATCAATAATCATGCTGTACAAAATGGTGCTGCGCCAGGAGATATCAGATTCGTTGATGTGAATAATGATGGAGTTGTAAATGATGAGGATAGAACTGAAATTGGAGATCCATTTCCTGATTTTACAATAGGATGGAACTTAAATTTAGCTTATAATTCTTTTGACTTAAGCGTATTTACCTATGCTTCTGTTGGAAATGATATCTATCGTGCTTATGAAAGAAACTTAAACTATACCAATAGATTTGCTTCTACATTAAATAGATGGACTGGCCCAGGCACTAGTTTTGATGAGCCTAGAGTTACATTTGTAGATTCAAATAATAATAGAAGAGCTTCTGATAGATATGTTGAGGATGGAAGTTATTTGAGAATAAAGAATATTCAGCTAGGATATAATTTTCCTGAAGATATTGTTGATGTATTAGGTTTTGATGATGTAAGAGCTTATTTCCAAGTTAAGAATGCTTTAACGCTAACTAATTACTCAGGATATGATCCTGAAATTTCTGCAGGTGGAGTTCTTAATACAGGAATTGATTATGGAACATATCCTCAGCCAAGAATATGGTCGCTAGGATTAAATATTAAATTTTAAATTAAAAGATTATGAAAAATTTAAGTAGAATTTTACTATTACTGTGTGTTACTTTTCTTTTAAGTAGATGTACTGATCACGTAGATTATGAAGCTATTGAAGGATATCAAATTACTGCTGAAGTTTACTTTCAGGCTGAGTCTGATTACCAAGCAGCACTAGTTGGCACATATGACCCATTACAGTGGTTATATCTAAATGTTCTAATTGGAGATATTGCTACAGATAATTCACTTTGTGGGGGTGAGAGTGCAACAGATGTAATTGGATTACAGCAAATAGATGATTACACTCACTATCCAAATAACGATAACTTAACAAGTATATGGAGATGGTTATATGAAGGCGTTAATAGAGCTAATTATATGGAAGAGAATAAATCTAATATAGACTTCGATAGTAAAGAAGCTTTATATGCAGAGGTTTATTTTTTAAGGGCATATTATTATTTTCAATTAGTTAAATTCTTTGGGGATGTTCCTTTATTTACGGAAGCAAGGTTAACTGCTGGAGATTCTGGAACATTAACAAGAGTTCCAAAAGAAGAGGTATATGCTCAAATAGAAATAGATTTACAAAATGCAGTTGATAACTTACCTACATCTCAATCACAAATTGGAAGAGTAAATAAATTTACTGCTTATTCTTTACTTGGTAAGGTATTATTATATCAAGATAAATTCAATGAGTCAGCTGCTGCTTTTGATAATGTAATTGGTGTTTACTCTTTAGTAAATGATTATGGTAGCCAATTTTTAAGGTTAGGAGAAAATGGTCCTGAGTCTATTTTTGAAGTTCAATACACAAATACTTCCAATTGGTGGGATTGGGGCTGCCCACAATGTTCAGAGGGTAACTTTGGTATTATACATACTGGACCAAGAGGTTGGAGTGGTCCTGAATATGCACAAGGATGGAGTTTTAATGTCCCAACTGAAGCTTTTTATAATTCTTTTGCTGTGGGAGATACCAGGCAGGATGCAACAGTTTTAGATATTGAAGCTTTTGCTGCTGCTACTGGAGCAACCTATACTGAAGGCTATGAGCATACAGGATATTATAACAATAAATATATTCCTAGAGCTGGAGAGTCTGGAGCACAAACAGAATTAAATTACTTAACAAACTATAGGGCAATTAGATATTCAGATGTACTATTAATGGCAGCTGAGGCATATAATAGAGGAGGAATTGATGATGGAATTGCTCAAGAATATCTAAATCAAGTTAGAAGAAGAGCATTTGGAGATCAGGATCATGATATTTCTCTTACTGGTACAGCCTTAACTGATGCAATATGGGAAGAAAGAAAATTTGAATTATCCATGGAGGGTCATAGATTTTTTGATTTAGTAAGAACAGGACAAGCACCTTCAATGATTGCTGGATTTCAGCAAGGAAAACATGAAGTCTTTCCAATACCTCAACAAGAAATTGACATTTCGGGATTAACTCAAAACCCTGGATATTAAAATAACAACTATGAGAAAAATAAGATATATAATAGGTAGTTTATTTGCAACACTTTTACTTTTTACATGTGTTGAAGAACTTGAAAATAATTTAGATTTTGTAAATGAGATTTCTTCTCCAACTAATGTTTCAGCACTAGTTAGCATCACTCAAGATAATACAGGAATGGTTACTATTACTCCAACTGGAGAAGGGGTTGTTTCATTTACTATTGATTTTGGGGATGGAAATACTTCAGAATCTATAAATCCTGGAAACAGTGTTGATAATCAATATGCAGAAGGAACATATGAAGCCGTAGTTGTTGCTACTGGAATAAATGGAGAGACAACTGAAACTATAGTTACTGTTGTAGTTTCTTTTTCTGCACCTGAGAACTTATTAGTTAATATCGAACATGTACCTGGGAGTGCTTTTGAAATTACAGTGTCCGCAACAGCAGACTTGGCAGCTTCATTTGAAGTTTATTTTGGTGATCAAGGAAGTGACGAAGTTCCTACTCCTATGCAAATTGGAGAAACATTAACATATGTTTATTCATCAGTAGGAGAATATACTGTAACTGTTGTTGCTTTAAGTGGTGGTGCTGCTACCGTTAATTATTCACAACAAGTAACCATAGTTAACCCACTATTTCTACCAATAGATTTCGAGGATCCTACCTTAAATTATGAGTTTGTAAATTTTGGAGGAAATGAATCTTCAGTGGTGTCTAATCCTATGGTAGGAGGAATTAATGAAAGTTCAACTGTTGGTCAGGCAATAAAAACTGCAGGAGCTGAAACATGGGCGGGATCATTTTTACAATTAGATGATCCAGTTGATTTTTCCTCACTTAATAATATAGCTGTTGATGTTTGGTCATCTAACTCGGGTAGTCCAAATACCCCAGGTGGTGTAGTTGTTAAACTTAAATTAGAAAATGCTGATGATCCTAATATATCTACAGAGGTTGATATGGTAACTAACTTATCACAAGGATGGGAAACATTAACATATGATTTTAGCACTGCTGATTTATCACAAGAGTATCATAAAGTAGTTTTATTTTTTGATTTTGGAAATGTAGGAGATGGAGCAACTTATTATTTTGACAATATTATGTTATCCTTGCCTGCTGTATCTAACTTTACCACGTTTGAAGATTTTGAAGGAGATGTTCCTGGCAATTTCTCTTTTGGAGGTGTAGGTAATGTTCAAGTTGTTTCTAATCCAAATCCTTCAGGAAACACAACTTCAAATGTTATGCAATGTACAAAGGATGCTGGTGCTGAGACGTGGGGAGGAATGGGATTTGCAGTTAATGGAGTAATTAATTTTAATGGTACAAATCAACTTAGATTACAATCATATGCTCCTGAAACAGGGAAAGTGGTAAAAGTTAAACTTGAAACTTCTGCAGGAAATGTTGCTGGATTAACCTATGAATATGATATGGTTACTACAGTGGCAAATCAATGGGAGACATTGACTTACGATTTTTCTGGCGCCCCAGATCTTGATTATATTACATGTATTGTTTTCTATGATTTTGGAAATCAAGATGCTGGAATTTATCATTTTGATGAATTACAAGTAGGAAATGGAGAATTTATACCAACAGTAGCTCCATCTACTATGATTGAAGATTTTGAAGGAGATGTTCCTGCCAATTTTTCTTTCGGAGGTGTTGGTGGTGTGGCTGTAGTTGCTAATCCTGATAGTTCAGGTGAGAATACAACAGCTAATGTTATGGAATGTGTAAAAGATAATGGTGCAGAAACTTGGGGTGGAATGGGCTTTGAAGTAGATGTTATAGATTTTACTGGAACCTCTAGTCAAATTAGATTAAAATCTTATTCGCCTGCAGCTGGGAAAGTGGTAAAAGTTAAACTTGAAACTTCTGCAGGAAATGTTGCTGGATTAACCTATGAATATGATATGGTTACTACAGTGGCAAATCAATGGGAGACATTGACTTACGATTTTTCTGGCGCCCCAGATCTTGATTATGTTTCGTTTATTGTTTTTTATGATTTTGGAAATCAAGATGGAGGAATTTATAGATTTGATGAGATAGAATTAGTTAATTAAAATATTAAATTATGAGAATAACAAAAAAAGATATTGGATTATCAATTTATGCTTTTTTATTAGCATTTACAGCTGTTTTTTTAACATCATGTGAAACTGAAAATTATGAATTTGGAGATGTAATAAATCCTTCTAATCTAACAATTGCAGCAGATATAGTTGGTGCTGATACCGAAAATCCTTATGGTGATGGTAGTGGAACAGTTAATTTTACTGCTACGGCAGAGGATGCAATAACCTACAAATTTGTTTATAATGGCACTGAATATATGCGACCAAGCGGAGTCTTTACAATAGATTTTACTACTACAGGCATACATATATATGAAGTAGCTGTAGTTGCTTCTGGGACAGCGGGAATAATGACTAATGGCTCTATTGAAGTGGAGGTGTTAGTTACATATGAACCCCCGCCAGAATTAGTAAATGCCTTAACTACTGGAAGTTGGAGAGTTAAAGCTGAAACTCCAGGACATATGGGTGTTGGCCCGGCTGATGATCAAGCTCCTGATGGTATGGCTTTATGGTGGAATGCAAATCCTTTTGATAAATCTGACACTGGTATGTATGATGATAGATTTATTTTTACTTCTGGAGGGAATATGACATATCAAGCTAATGGAAGCATTTTTGGCAAAGCACCACCATTAGAGGCTGAATTTTTTGGAAATCAAGGTCTGGGTGACCCTAATAGTGATAATGAACATCAATATTATCCAATTGATGACTTTGATTCAGTTTGGACAATTAGTGAGCCAGGTGGTGTAGAAACATTGTCTTTTACTGGTAATGGGTTCTTAGGCTTTTATGTTGGAGGCACTCATTCTTATCAAATCTTGTCAAGAAATTCTAATACTATGTATCTTAAAACTATTGGATTTGATGGATTGTCTTGGTTTATTCTAATTACTAATGAGCAGTAAGACAGTTGTTTAATAAATTTATATATTTATGCTCAATTTATAATCTATTATAGATGATTAAGAGTTTATTTTCTATATTATTTATTTTTATTTTTTCATGTTCATCTAATGGTGATGATTCTACACCAAACCCGCCAGAAGAAATAATACCTAGCAATCTAACACTTACTATTAACTTAGTTGGATCTGATACTGATAATCCAAATGGAGATGGAAGTGGAATAATTCAATGTTCAGCAAATGCAGATGATGCAATTATTTATGGATATAGATTTGGGAGTGGAACAGAATTAGAAAGTATTTCTGGGGACTATGAATACACCTATACTAATCCAGGAATTAATAATTATACAATATATGTTTATGCCTATTCATCTACTGGACATTCCATAAGTACATCTGAATCAATTACAGTTTATGTTGAAGGATCAGACCCAGTAGCTAGTTGGTCTGAGGAATTTAATATCGATGGCCAACCTGATAACGAAAATTGGATTTATGAAATTGGGACAGGATGTCCAGATCTATGTGGCTGGGGTAATGGAGAGTCTCAATATTACACAGACAGGGTAGAAAATGTAAAGGTTGAAGATGGTTTACTAAAAATAACAGCTAGAACGGAATCATATAATGGTAGTAATTATACATCAGCTAGAATTATTTCTAGAGATAAATATGAGTTTCAATATGGACGTGTGGATATTCGAGCAAAATTACCTACTGGTGCTGGTACTTGGCCTGCATTGTGGATGTTAGGAGCCAATTACCAAAGTGTGGGATGGCCTGCATGTGGTGAAGTAGACATAATGGAGCATTGGGGTCATCAACCTACGGTTATTTCAGGAGCAATACATACTCCTGATAGTTTTGGAGATACCTGGACAAAAGGTGAAACAATAGTTGATGATTATTCAACTCAATTTCATATTTACTCAATTAATTGGACATCAGAAAAAATAGAATTTTTTGTAGATGACAATATCTTCTACACCTATAATCCTTCTCCAAAAACTGAAACTAATTGGCCTTTTGATGCACCAGCATTTTTTATTTTAAATGTTGCCATGGGTGGTAGCTGGTTTGATATTGATCCAAATTTCGTGGAATCAACTATGGAGGTTGATTATATTAGGGTTTACCAATAGATTTAATATATTATGAGAAAATTAATTACTTTACTATTAAGTACTTTACTTATTTTTTCATGTGAAAATACATCAGAAAAGGAGATTTTCATCAGTGATTTGTTATCTAGAATGACATTAGATGAAAAAATTGGACAGATGAACCAGTATAATGGTTTTTGGGATGCGACTGGGCCTATGCCTGAAGGAGAATATCAGAAATCTAGATATAGAGATTTAAAGAATGGCTTAGTTGGGTCAATGTTAAATGTCACTGGAGTTGATAAAGTTAGAGCACTTCAAAAAATAGCAGTTGAGGAAACTAGATTAGGTATACCTTTAATTTTTGCATTTGATGTTATTCACGGATATCAAACAATAAGTCCTATTCCGCTTGCTGAATCTTCAAGCTGGGATTTACATGCTATAGAAAAATCAGCAAGAGTGGCTGCAACAGAAGCTTCCGCAGCTGGTCTAAATTGGACTTTTGCTCCTATGGTTGATATTTCTAGAGATGCAAGATGGGGTAGAGTTATGGAAGGAGCTGGTGAAGATCCTTTTCTTGGAAGCCTAGTTGCTAAGGCAAGAGTTAAAGGTTTTCAAGGCAATGATCTTTCTAACCATAATACTATTGCAGCATGTGCAAAGCATTTTGCTTCCTATGGATTTGCAGAAGCAGGAAGAGATTATAACACGGCTGATACAAATGAATATACTTTATTTAATACAATATTACCACCTTTTAAAGCTGCTGTTGATGCTGGAGTAAGTACATTTATGAATTCATTTAATACAGTTGATGAAATACCTGCAACTGGAAGTGAATTTTTACAGAGACACATATTAAAAGGAGAATGGGGTTTTGATGGTTTTGTTGTTTCTGATTGGGGATCAATAGGAGAAATGATACCACATGGATATGCTAGAGATGGAGCTCACGCAGCTGAAATTGCTGCAAATGCAGGGTCTGATATGGATATGGAGTCTAGCCTTTATGTTAGAAAACTAAATGAGTTAGTAACAAGTGGAAAAGTTGATATTTCTATTGTTGATGATGCTGTAAGAAGAATCTTAGGTGTTAAATACGATTTAGGTCTATTTGATGATCCTTATAAATATTGTAATGAAGAAAGAGAAAAAAATATTATTGGATCTAAAGAAAATCAAGAAGCAGTATTAGACATTGCAAAAAAATCTATTGTTCTTCTAAAAAATGAAAATCAGATCCTTCCAATTAAAAAGAAGAATCAAACTATTGCATTAATAGGCCAACTGGCTAACGATAATAACAGTTCCATTGGAAACTGGAGAGGAAGGGGTATTGCAAACTCTGCTGTTTCAGTTTTAGAGGGATTAAAGTCTTATGAAGGTAATAAGTTAATATATACTAAGGGAGTTGATGTCTATTTTGGTGAAACCAATTTTTTCACTAGGGTTGATATAAATTATAATGATAGAAGTGGATTTAATCAAGCAAGGTCAGTTGCAAAATCTTCTGACGTTGTTGTAATGGTATTAGGAGAGGAAGGGTATCAAACTGGAGAAGGAAGAAGTAGAACAAATTTATTACTACCTGGACTACAACAAGAGCTTTTGGAAGAAGTTTATAAGGTAAATAAAAATGTAGTATTAGTTCTAGTTAATGGAAGACCATTAAATATTAGTTGGGCAGATGAAAATATTCCTGCTATAGTTGAGGCGTGGCAGCTTGGAAGTCAAGCGGGAAATGCTATTGCACAAGTATTATATGGTGATTATAATCCAAGCGGAAAATTAACAATGTCTTTCCCTAGAAATGTAGGTCAAGTACCTATATATTATAATTATAAAAATACTGGAAGACCTAGTAAATCTCAAAAAATTGTTACAGCTTCATCTTATTCTGATGTTGAAAATAGTCCTATCTATCCATTTGGTTATGGATTAAGCTATACTAGCTTTAATTATTCAGACTTAACACTAAGTTCAGAAAAAATGAATAATAAGCAGAGTATTATTGCTTCTGTTACTTTGACTAATTCGGGTAAATATAAAGGGAAAGAAGTTGTACAATTATATATTCGTGACCTTTATGGAAGTTTATCAAGACCATTAAAAGAACTTAAAGGATTTGAAATGGTTGAACTAGAACCAGGAGAGTCTAGGAAAGTTGATTTTACTATCGATAATTCTTTATTAAAATATTACACGGTTAATAAAAAATGGGAGTCTGAGCCAGGAGATTTCTATGTATATATAGGAGGGGATTCTGATGTCAATTCGTTTAAGAAATTTCAATTAATTAACTAAATAATTATACTATAAAAAAAAGCACTCAAAAAATTGAGTGCTTTTTTCATAGTTAGTT
>CAZXST010000026.1:0-10934 GCA_964643205.1 uncultured Flavobacteriaceae bacterium
AAAGAAAGAATTGAAAATTCTTGTATAAAAGTAAAGGGAATTAAAATGGTAAATTGGAATGTTGATAGTAGACAGTTAAAAGTAATATATAATCAGAAAAAAATTAACTTGCCTGAGATTCACAAATTTGTTGCCTCAGTAGGTCATGATACTAAAATTGAAAAGGCCCCTGAAAAAATTTATAATTCATTAGCAATGTGTTGTAAGTATAGGGATGAACAAGTTGTTAAAGATCATCAATAAAAAAGCACCAACTAGTGGTGCTTTTTTTAATTATAAATATATTTTTACATCATACCTGGCATTCCACCACCACCCATTGGAGGCATTGGAGCAGGAGAGTCTTCTTTAATATCTACTAATGCACATTCAGTAGTTAAAATCATTCCAGCTACAGAAGCCGCATTTTCTAATGCAATTCTAGTTACTTTTTTGGGATCAATAATTCCGGCTTTTAACATGTCAACATACTCTTCCCTTTTTGCATCATATCCAAAATTATCTTTTTCTTCCATGACCTTAGCTACAACAATACTACCTTCAGAACCAGCATTTTCAACAATAGTTCTTAGTGGAGCCTCTATAGCTCTTGTAACTATTTGAATTCCTGTTAGTTCATCTTTATTTTCTGCTTTTAGTTTATCTAAAGCTTTCTTAGTTCTAACCAGAGCAACACCACCACCTGCTACTATTCCTTCTTCAACAGCAGCTCTTGTAGAATTTAATGCATCATCAACTCTATCTTTCTTTTCCTTCATCTCTACTTCACTAGCAGCACCAACATATAATACTGCAACTCCACCTGCTAATTTAGCTAGTCTTTCTTGCAGTTTTTCTTTATCATAATCACTTGTAGTAGTTTCAATTTGAGCTTTTATTTGATTTACTCTTGCTTTAATATCTTCAGATTTACCAGAACCATTTACAATTGTAGTATTATCTTTGTCTACAGTAACAGTTTCTGCTGTACCTAGCATAGTTAAATCTGCATTTTCTAATGTAAAACCTCTTTCTTCTGAAATTACAGTTCCTCCACTAAGAATTGCTATATCTTCTAGCATTGCTTTTCTTCTATCACCAAATCCTGGAGCTTTAACTGCTGCAATCTTCAATCCACCTCTAAGTTTATTAACTACTAGAGTAGCCAAAGCTTGACCTTCAACATCTTCAGCAATTATTAAAAGAGATCTTCCCGACTGAGATACTGGTTCTAGAATTGGAAGTATCTCCTGTAAATTAGATATCTTCTTATCAATCAATAATATATATGGATTTTCTAATTCAGTAATCATTTTATCAGCATTGGTAACAAAATATGGAGATAAGAATCCTCTGTCAAACTGCATTCCTTCAACTACATCAACATATGTATCAGTTCCTTTTGCCTCTTCTACAGTGATAACACCTTCTTTACCAACTTTATTAAATGCTTGTGATATTAAATCACCTATTGTGTTATCATTATTTGCTGAAACTGATGCAACTTGCTTAATTTTTTCAGAAGAATTTCCAACTTGTTTTGCTTGTTTGTTTAATTCAGTTGTAATAGTAGAAACTGCACTATCAATCCCTCTTTTCAGATCCATTGGATTTGCACCAGAGGCTACATTTTTTAATCCTTCTTTAACGATTGCTTGAGCCAAAACTGTTGCAGTTGTTGTTCCATCTCCAGCTAAATCATTAGTTTTTGCTGCAACTTCTTTTACCATTTGAGCCCCCATATTCTCTAATTCGTTTTCAAGTTCTACTTCTTTAGCAACTGTAACGCCATCTTTTGTGACTTGTGGACCTCCAAAAGACTTACTTATAATTACATTTCTTCCTTTTGGACCTAGAGTCACTTTAACTGAGTTTGCAAGAGCATCTACTCCTCTTTTTAACCCATCTCTAGCTTCAATATCAAATTTTATATCTTTTGCCATTTTATTTATTTTTTATTTATACAATAGCCAGAATATCTTTTTCTGACATAATTAAATAATCTTTTCCTTCTAGTTTGAGTTCAGTCCCTGAATATTTTCCATATAATACTAAATCACCTACTTTAACTGTCATTGGATTATCTTTTGTTCCTTTGCCAACAGCCATAATCTTACCTTTCTGAGGTTTTTCTTTAGCATTATCTGGAATTATAATTCCAGAGGCTGTTTTAGTTTCTGCCTCAATTGGTTCAACCAGGACTCTATCAGCAAGAGGTTTAATATTTAACTTCATAATTATCTATTTTTTTGTTTCAATATTATTTTCACAAATTATGCCAGAAATAAAATGCTGACAAACTTGCAGTTAATAAGAACATTAAGAATGCTCTTATTGGTCTACTTTATCAATATCAAAGGTATTATCCTGATTAGGGAGAAGTAATTCTTCTTCAAAAACTTCATTTGTATCTAGAGCCTTAGAATCATTTGTAACTTCAGATTGATTAAATGCAATATTTGAAAGCAAAATTAAACCAAGCAATAATCCTCCTAATGTCCAAGTACTTTTATCTAAAAAATCGGTAGTTTGCTTTACCCCTCCTAATTGTTGAGTGCCACCTCCACCAAATGATGAAGATAGTCCACCACCTTTAGGATTTTGGACCATTATTACAAGAACTAACAGAAATGCTACTAGCACAATAAGAATCAAAAAAATTGAATATGTTCCCATCTATTGATTAGTTAGATTTTATTATTTTTTTTATTTTTTTAATTTGGTCTGCAAAGTAACTACTTTTTTCTGGAAATTTCAAACTTAATATTTTATAAGATTGTATTGCTTTTTCATATTTTTTTTGACTTAAATATAGTTTTGCTAGCGTTTCAGTCATCAGATCATTGTTATTGTCCTCATACTTTTTAGAATTTCTATCAATAGGTTTAAATTTTGATACGGTAAGCCATTCTGAAAATGTATGCATCTCATTTTTTTGAAATTCTACAATTTGGTCCTTTGTTTTCTCCTTCTTTTTATCAGATAATTTAGCATTTTTCAGTTCATTTTCTTCAAATACTATTTTCTCTTGCTGAAATTCATTAGATGTTATAAAGTCAAATAATATACTTCTATCTGTAGTATATGCTGCGGTAAGTTTTAGTTCTTGATTATATTTAAAATTTTCAGTGTTTTTTAAAACCTTTAGATAGATTGCTCTAGAAGACTGAAAGAAAGGAAAATCTTTAATTAATGAATTTAAAAATATTATTTGCTCCTTAGTAATTTCACTTGGATTCTGCAATATGTTTATATAGTCTTTTTTATTCATAATCTACCATTTTGCCAGTGATGCATTAAATACATCTTGAGTAATCCTTTCAAAAATTTCATCTATTGCTGTATCTTTTTGTGATCCAATTAACTGCGAGCTACCCGGATAATCGTAATAAAAGGAAAATCTTTTTTCAAATTCTGCTTCGGAATCACTTTTGTCAATAAATCTAACATTAACACTTATTGTTAGGCGGTTTTGAGCAGCTGTATTATTTGCAGTTGCAGTTGTCGGAGATATTCTGTATTCAACGATTTCCCCTTCATATAAAAGATCTCCATTTGACTTTACAAGATCTAAGCTAGTTTGATTAATTAATAAATCTATTAATTTATTAGTAAAATCTCTATCAATACCAGGCTCTATCAAAGTCGAATTATTTTGAAAGTAATTTACTTGAAATGTTTTTGTCTCAGGAGAGATTGAGGCCCCTGTTAATGAGTAGTTAACACTGCAACTCCATAATACTACTGGGAGTATAAATAAGACAATTTTTAGATTAGTTTTCATTATAATTACTAATATAATTTTTTATAAATTAAACTGCTTTATTTTTCTATATAATGTACGCTCACTTATACCCAGCTCTTTAGCAGCGAGTTTCCTTCTTCCTCTATGTTTTTCTAGAGATTTTTTAATTAATTCTAATTCTTTGTCATGTAGCGAGAGAGATTCTGCTTTTATTTCTTCAGCATAATCAAATTCTGGTTTTTGCTCATCATTATTGCTTTGTTCAGAAATGGGCACTACTTGTATTTGATCATCACTAATTTCTTTTTTACCTCTAGAGTCATAAATCTTCTTTATTAAATGTTCATTGTTTTCTTTAAATTCAGAAATATTACTAGATTCCATTAATTCCATAGTAAGTTTTTTCAAATCATTTAGATCACCTTTCATATCAAATAATACTTTATATAAAATTTCTCTTTCAGAGTTAAAATCATTTGAGTTTTCTTTTCCTGATATTATTGCTGGCAAACTACTATCAGCTCCTTTTGGTAAGTAATTTTTAAGCGTTTGGTTACTAATTGATCTGTCTTCTTCTAATACAGATAATTGTTCAGCTATATTTTTTAATTGCCTAATATTACCGTCCCATCTGTAATTTATCAATGTTTTTATAGCATCATCCTCTAATTTTATTGAAGGCATTTTATAGCGTTGAGCAAAATCACTAGAGAATTTCCTAAATAATAAATGTATATCATCTTTTCTGTTCCTTAGTGGTGGGATATTAATTTCAATTGTACTTAACCTATAATACAAATCTTCTCTAAATTTATTTTTTTTAATTGCTTTTTGCATATTAAGATTTGTTGCAGCTACTATTCTTACATTGGTCTTCTGTACTTTACTTGAACCAACTTTGATGAATTCTCCATTTTCTAAAACCCTTAATAGTCTTACTTGAGTAGTTAAGGGGAGTTCTCCTACTTCATCTAAAAATATTGTTCCACCATCAGCAACTTCAAAATAACCACTTCTCGATTGAGTGGCTCCTGTAAAAGCACCTTTTTCATGTCCAAATAATTCGCTATCTATAGTTCCCTCTGGAATAGCACCACAATTTACTGCAATATATTTTGCGTGTTTTCTATGAGATAATTGATGTGCAATTTTAGGAATGTTTTCTTTACCAACTCCACTTTCACCAGTAACTAAAACTGAAATATCAGTGGGGGCAACCTGTTTTATTTTCTCCAGCGCTCTGTTAAGGCTAGTATCATTACCAATTATACCAAATCTTTGTTTAATAGCTTGAATTGATTCCATAATATTTAGTTATTTTTTGAATATCCAATTGCTTTTCCTAATAAGGTAGCACTAGTGCAATCAGTAATTTTTATATTGACAAAATCTCCAATATTGTAATTTTCTTTAGGGAAAACTACTACCGTGTTTTCATCGTTTCTACCGCTCCAATATAATTGTGATTTTTTTGAAGTTTTTTCAATTAAAACTTCAACTTCTTTATTTAAAAATTCTTTTGTTCTATGTAAGCTGTGTTTTTGTTGCAGAGCTACGATTTCTTCTAATCTTCTCTTCTTTGTAGCCTCATCAACATCATCTGCTAATTTACGCTGAGCAAGAGTTCCAGGTCTTTCAGAATATTTAAACATATAACCAAATGAGTATTTTATAGTCTCCATCAGATCTAATGTTTCTTTATGATCTTCTTCTGATTCACCAGGGAAGCCTACAATTATATCTTGACTTATGCTGCAGTTGGGAATAATTTGTTTAATTCTATTGATTAAATTAATATATTCTTCTTTTGAATGTTGTCTATTCATTGCTTTCAGAATTTTGTTACTACCACTTTGAACAGGTAAATGTATATGATTACATATATTATCATATTTAGCCATGACATTTATTACATCAATTGACATATCTTGGGGATTTGATGTTGAAAATCTAATTCTAATTTTAGGATGATTAATAGCACATAATTCTAATAATTTTGCAAAATTAAGAGCTGTAGTTTTTTGAATTTCTGAGGCTTTACTAAAATCTTTTTTCAAACCTCCACCAAACCACAAATAGCTATCAACATTTTGCCCAAGTAGAGTTACTTCTTTATAACCTTTTGTTTCTAAATCTTTTATCTCTTTAATTATACTTTGAGGATCTCTACTCCTTTCTCTACCTCTAGTAAATGGAACTACACAGAATGTACACATGTTATCACAGCCTCTTGTTATTGAAATAAAGGCATTAACTCCATTGGAGTGTAGTCTGTGAGGTGAAACATCCGCATAGGTTTCATCTTTTGAAAGAAGTACATTTATAGCTTTTTGACCCTTTTCTACTTTGTCTATTAAATTTGGCAAGTCTTTGTATGCATCAGGGCCAACAACTAGATCAACAATTTTTTCCTCTTCAATTAATTTGCTTTTCAATCGTTCTGCCATACATCCAAGTATTCCAATTTTCAGTTTTTTATTTGATTTTTTTAGAGAATTGAAATTTTCTAATTTTTTTCTGATAGTTTGCTCAGCTTTTTCTCTTATAGAGCAGGTATTTAATAATATTAATTCTGCATCTTTTGCATTTTTAGTTGTTCTATAGCCATTCTTAGATAGTACAGAAGCAACAATCTCACTATCACTAAAATTCATTGCACAACCATAGCTTTCTATGTAGAGTTTTTTTTCTAATAAGCTATTAGATTGGGTTTTACTGCTTATTAGAGTTAATGCTCCATTATACTGATAAGGGTTTTTCTCTATTTTTTTTAAATTATCACTCATGAATAACATTTAATAATAGTTTGCAAATATATTAAAAATACGCCAATTTGTCATGTTTTTTAATTTATCTCTCTTCATATATGATTTTACTTTATAGATTGATATTAAAAAATTCTTCTACATTTGTACATCTTAATTTAGAAAAATGGCAAAGAATTTAGTAATAGTTGAGTCTCCTGCAAAAGCCAAGACAATTGAAAAATTTTTAGGAAGTGATTTTAAAGTAGCTTCAAGTTTTGGACATATTTCAGACTTGCCTTCAAAAGATTTAGGAGTGAATGTAGATGGAGATTTTAAGCCCAAATATGAGATACCCAAGGATAAAAAGACTGTAGTTAAGAATCTAAAAAATTTGGCTGATAAATCTGATACTGTATGGTTAGCTAGTGATGAAGATCGTGAAGGAGAGGCAATTGCTTGGCATTTATTTAGATTATTAAAATTAGATGAAAATAAGACAAGAAGGATCGTCTTTAATGAAATTACAAAATCTGCTATTAATAATGCTTTAGAAAGTCCTAGGACCATTGATTATAATTTAGTAAATGCTCAACAAGCTAGAAGAGTATTAGATAGAATTGTGGGATATAAACTATCACCAGTTCTTTGGAAAAAAATAAAAAGTGGTTTGTCAGCGGGAAGAGTTCAGTCTGTATCAGTAAGATTGATAGTTGAAAAAGAAAGAGAAATTAAGAATTTTAATAGTGAAAGTGTATATAGAATAGATGTAGAATTCATAACTAGTAATAATGATAGCTTTAAAGCAAAACTTAATAAGACTTTTAAAACTAAAGAAGAAGCCGAATCATTTTTAAATAATAACAAAAATTCTGATTTCTATGTTGATAATATAGAAAAAAAACCTCTAAAGAAAACACCATCACCACCATTTACTACTTCTACCTTACAGCAAGAGGCTTCTAGAAAATTATATTTTTCTGTATCAAAGACAATGACTGTTGCTCAAAGACTATATGAATCAGGTAAAATTACATATATGAGGACTGATAGTGTAAATCTTTCAAATTTCGCAAAAGATGAAGCTAAAAAACATATTATAAGCGCTTTTGGAAATCAATATTCTAGCTCAAAATCATATCGAACAAAATCTAAGGGAGTTCAGGATGCTCACGAAGCAATAAGACCTACAAATTTTTCAATTTCTGGTGATAAAATTTTAGATAATGATCAAAAAAGATTGTATCAACTAATTTGGAAAAGAACTATTGCATCTCAAATGTCAGATGCTGCCTTGGAAAAAACGGATGTTAGAATTAAATCTTCAAATCATGAAAATCTATTTATAGCAACTGGTCAAATAGTAAAATTTGATGGGTTTTTAAAAGTTTATTCTGCAAGTAAGGATAATGTTTCTGATGAGGATGATGCTATTTTACCAAATATTCAGATAAATGAGAAGTTAGGACATAATTTTATTAATGCAACTCAAAGGTTTTCTAGAGCTCCTTTTAGATATACTGAGGCTTCATTGGTAAAGAAATTGGAGGATTTAGGTATTGGTAGACCATCAACTTATGCCCCTACAATTTCAACAATTCAAAATAGAGGATATGTCGAGAAGGGTACAATTGATGGAGAAAAAAGAAATTATATTCAATTATCATTAGTGAATGATGTCATAAGTGAAAACCTATTAGAGGAAAAAGTAGGTGCAGACAAAGGGAAACTGGTTCCGACAGATACTGGAATAATTGTTACAGAATTTTTACTTAATCATTTTGAAGATATTATGGATTACAATTTTACAGCTAATGTTGAACAAAATTTTGACAATATAGCTGAGGGAAAACAGGATTGGACATCTATGATGAAGGAATTTTACAAAAATTTTCATCCAAAAGTAGAAGATGTATCTAAAAATGCTGAAAGAGAGTCTGGAAAGAGAATATTAGGAGTTCATCCTGAGAACAAGAGAGAGATTAGTGTTAAATTAGGAAAATTTGGACCTATGATTCAGGTAGGAACAGTTGAAGACGAAGAAAAACCAATATTTGCTAGTTTACCACCTGAGTTTCAAATAGAATCAGTAACATTAGAACAGGCTCTTGATTTATTTTCTCTTCCTAGAGAATTGGGGGAATATAATAATGAAATTGTTTTGGCTAATAATGGAAAATATGGACCATATATTAAATATGGTAAAAAGTTTGTTTCGATTCCAAAGGGGATATCTCCACTATCAATAGAACTTAATGCTGCATTAGATCTCATAAAAGAGAAGGAAGAATCCGAGGCACCAATATATAACTATGAAGGTGTAGATGTTCAGAAGGGAAAAGGTAAGTTTGGCCCTTTTATAAAATGGAATAATATGTTTATTAATGTAGGCAAAAAATATGATTGGGAGAATTTGTCTGAAAACGACATTATTGAATTAATTGAAGAAAGAAAGAAAAAAGAAAAAGAGAAAGTCGTGCATAACTGGTCTAGTGAAGGTATAAGAGTTGAAAAAGGAAAATGGGGAATGTTTTATTTAATTAAAGGGAAGATAAGAAAGAAGATATCAAAATCTATTGATGTAAATGCATTAACCCTTGATGATGCAAAACAAATGCTAGATAATAAAAAAGAATAGATTAATTTAGCTCTGTAATGAATCCCAACTTTCTAACTTCAGTTCAAGACAATATTTTAAATCCAGTTGAGGATCATATTCTTTCTCATAATAAGATAATATCATCATCAATTTTAGGAAATAAAATCAAAGTTCATACTAAGGAAAATGGTTTGCCTAATATTAAAAAAATTGATGTTGCAATTATTGGTGTTCCAGAGAATAGGAATGATATTAATTGTATAGGAGAAGAAATAAATCTTGGTGAAATAAGAAGATCATTTTATTCACTTTACCCAGGTAATTGGTCAATTAGAATAGCAGATTTTGGAGATTTAACACCAGGAAAATCGGTTGAAGATACTTATCAGAACTTAACCTCTCTTACTTCATATTTTATTAAAAACAATATTATTCCACTTATCATTGGTGGAAGTCAAGATTTGACTTATGCTAACTACAGGGCATATGATAATTTTAAGAAGACTATTAATATAGTAAATGTTGATTCTAATTTTGATTTGGGAGACTCCTCAAAACCAATAAAAAACAATAGTTATCTTGGAAAGATAATTCTTGAAGAACCACATAATCTGTTTAATTATACTACTATAGGATATCAGACCTACTATAATTCTCAAATTGAGATAGATCTGATGGAGAAATTATATTTTGAAGCATATAGATTGGGTGAGGTATGTCATGATATAAATTCAGTTGAACCTGTAATGAGAGATGCTGATATTGTTACTATGGATTTAAGATCTATTAAGTCTTCTGAGTTAAGTTCAAGACAAAAATTATCTCCAAACGGTTTTGACGGCAAGGAAATATGTTCAATAAGTAGATATGCTGGAATAAGCAATAAGGTTTCATCTTTTGGTATTTATGAGTATAAATCCTCCAATGAGGACGAAATAACAGAAATGTTAATTGCTCAAATATTATGGTATTTTATTGAAGGGGTTAACTGTAGGATTACAGATGATGATTTTACAAAGATTTCTAATTTTAAAAAATTCAATGTAGTAGTTGAGAAATATGAACTTGTTTTCTATAGGAGTGTAAAAACTTCTAGATGGTGGATAGTAATACCAAATTCTTCAGAAAAAGATACTAAACTTAATCAGCAATCGTTATTACCCTGTACGCATGATGATTATTTAAATGCAAATGAAGGAATTATACCAGAGAGATGGTATAAGGCACATAAAAAAAATATAATATAGATTAAATTTAATTTTTTAACTTGGTATATATTATTTTGTTTTTTTGAATAAATATGGGTAAGTTTACGCACTTTTTTTAGTAAAAAAGACTATAGTTATATGAGGAAATTAATAGTACTTAGTTTATTATTTGTATTTGCGCTTAGTTGTGGCTCAAAAAGTGGATCAAAACGCTCAAAGGGTGAACTGGTTGGAGTACAAGGAAAAAAATATTATCCTGAAAAGCCATTTGGAATGGTTTTAGTCCCTGGAGGCGCTTATATTATGGGTAAATCAGATGATGATCTTCCAGCATTAGAAGATGCACCTACAAAAACAGTTACTGTTAGGTCTTTCTATATGGATGAAACAGAAATAACAAATGCTGAATATAGACAATTTGTCTATTGGGTAAGGGATTCTGTAATTAGAACAGCACTTGCTGATAGGGCAGAAGATGTTTTAGGAGGAGAACCTACCGATGGAAGTCAAGATGGAATTGCTGAGTATGCTTATATTGATGCAGACACCTCTGATTTGAGTGTTTATGATAAATACATGAAGGATGTATATGATAAAAGAAAACTAAATTGGGATACTGATTTAATTTTTGATAGAGCTGAATACCCAGATGAAGATTA
>CAZXST010000027.1:0-10327 GCA_964643205.1 uncultured Flavobacteriaceae bacterium
CCTGCCATTTCCTTGTTTTTATTCGGCCTTCAATGTATACCTTGTCACCTTTTGACAAGTATTTTTCACATATTTCAGCAGCCTTATTCCTTAAAACAACATTATGCCATTCGGTATTTGAAACCCTCTCATTCGTCTGCCTATTTAAATACGTTTCATTTGTAGCCAGTGGAAATCTACCTACACAACCACCATCCTCAAATCGATGAATTTTAACATCATCACCAAGATGTCCAATAAGCATAACTTTATTTAATGTTCCTGACATGTTTTTTTTATCTAATTTAAATAAATATATTATTTATAACTAAATGTTTCTAAAAATGTTTGTAATTAAATTTGTCAAAGAATTTTTCTATAAGTCTAGGCACTGGATATTTATTTACGTCTGAAAATTTGATTGAATTATTATTAGAGGTCTCAACAGGTAAAATCCAAAATTTTGCATATATAGTTTTATGTGATAATTTATGTGTTATTGGAATAGTATTAAATAATGTAATATCTGAATTAGACATTGGAGCAATGCTCTTGAATTTCTCATTAGATAATAACTGTGATTTATTTAATTCCTTTTTTGATTCAATTATTGGAAACTGAAACAAATTTTTCCAAATTCCATTCTTAATTTTATTCATACAAATCATATTATCAGAATCTATAAATACTAAATAATTAAAATGTAGAATTTTAGGGGGATTTTTTTTTAATCTAACTGGGAAATAATTGATTTTTTTCATTTTCCTTGCAATACAATTCTTTGCCAGCATACATTTATCACATAAAGGCAGTTTTGGCCTGCATATAAGCGATCCAAAATCCATTAATCCTTGATTATAATCCCCGCAAGATTTTTTAGGAGTTAACTTTTGAGCATAATCCATAAAATATTTTTTTCCTAAATGATTATTAACTGGTACATCTATTCCATAAAATCTAGCAACTACTCTATATACATTCCCATCTAGAACAGCCCTTCTCTCATTAAAACATATTGATGAAATAGCAGCAGCAGTATATTCTCCAATGCCTTTTAGCTTTATTAATTCTATATATGTTCTTGGAAATTTGCCATTGTACTCAGAAACTATAAACTTAGCTGTCTTTAATAAATTCCTGGCTCTAGAATAATACCCTAATCCCTGCCATAATAGTAGAATATCATTCTCATTAGCCCTTGATAAACAATGAATAGTAGGATACTTATTAATAAACCTTAAATAATAAGGTAAGCCCTGAGTGATCCTAGTTTGTTGTAGAATTACCTCAGAAAGCCAGACTGTATATGGGTTAGTAGTAGCTCTCCAGGGAAGATCTCTCTTATTTATGAAATACCAATTTAAAATAGCATGAGCAAAATTCATATCTAATAAATATATTATCTAAAATAGATGGTTAAGGGAAAAATTAAACTATTCATGTTTTAAATATTGAAATTAAAATACATATATTTGCGCCATTGTTGAAATAAATTATTAATTAATAAAAATATATAATCTATGACTAAGGCTGATATTGTATCTAACATTTCTAAAAACCTAGGAATTGAAAAAATAGATGTTCAACTTACAGTTGAATCTGTAATGAAAGAAATAATAGCCTCACTAGAAAATGGTGAAAATGTATACTTGAGAGGCTTTGGAAGCTTTATTGTAAAAAAGAGAGCAGAAAAAAAGGGTAGAAATATAAAGAATAATACTACCATTAAAATCCCTGCTCATAACATTCCAGCTTTTAAGCCTTCTAAGTTTTTTATTAAAGGAGTAAAAGAAAAAGTCAAGATTGATTAAAAGTATTGAAATATGCCGAGTGGTAAAAAACGTAAAAGACATAAAGTAGCTACACATAAACGAAAAAAAAGGCGTAGAGCTAATCGTCACAAGAAAAAAGATTAATATATAATATTAGTTAAACTAATTACATTCAACCAAGTTCTTTGAAATTAAATTCATTTAATAGTTGCAATAATAGCGTTTGCAATTGATGAATTTTTTGAATTGAATAATTATTAATAATCAGTTAATTATAACTGTAAAAAATTGAAAAAATGAATAAAGAATTAATAATTCGTTCTAGTTCAAATAATATTGATTTTGCCTTATTAAAAGATGGGAAACTTGTTGAATTCCAAAAAGATGATGAAAATTTTAATTTTTCAGTAGGAGATATTTTTTTAGCTAAAGTAAGAAAAACAATGCCCGCATTAAATGCAGCATTTGTTAATATTGGCTACAAGAAAGATGGATTTCTACACTACCATGATTTAGGTCCAAAACTTCCAACAATACAAAAATTTATCAAAAGTGTATGCACTGGAAAATTAAAGGACTATTCACTTAAAAAGTTTTCATTTGAAAAGGATATTGAAAAAAATGGTTTGATGTCAGATGTATTAAAACCAAATCAAAGCATACTTGTTCAAATAGTAAAAGAGCCTATCTCAACAAAAGGGCCAAGGATAACATCGGAACTATCAATAGCTGGAAGATACTTAGTATTAGTTCCATTTTCAAGTCGTATATCAATTTCACAAAAAATTGAAGATGATAATGAAAAAGATAGATTAAAAAGGCTTGTAAGGAGTATTGCACCAAAAGGATTTGGGGTAATCATACGTACAGTTGCAAAAGGCAAAAAAGTTGCTGAACTAGACAAAGATTTACGAAACTTATTTAGTAGATGGATAGCAATGTGTAGAATATTGCAAGGAGCAAATCAGCCAAGTAAAGTAATGAATGAAATGAATAAAGCATCAAAAATCTTACGAGATTTATTTGATGAGACATTTACATCAATTACTGTAGATGATGAGGCACTTCACATACAAATAAAAGATTATGTGCAAAAGATATCTCCAAAGAAAGAATCTATTGTTAAATTTTATAAATCAGATCTTCCAATTTTTGAAAAATTTGGAATAGAAAGACAAATAAAAACTTCATTTGGGAAAACCGTTTCAATGACAAAAGGATCATACCTAGTTATTGAGCATACTGAGGCACTTCATGTGATTGATGTTAATAGTGGAAATAGAAAATCAACAACAAAAAATCAAGAAGAATCAGCATTAGAGGTCAATTTACTTGCAGCTACAGAGATAGCAAGGCAATTAAGACTAAGAGATATGGGAGGAATTATCGTTGTTGATTTTATAGATCAAAATAAAGCCGAAAATAGAAAAAAACTATTTAACCATTTGAAAACAGAAATGGCAGAAGATAGGGCTAAACATAAGATACTTCCACCAAGTAAATTTGGATTAATACAAATTACTAGGCAGAGAGTCAGACCAGAAATGAAAATTAAAACTAGAGAAGAAAATCCTAGCAACAATAAAAATGAAGTAGAAGCACCAATTATCTTAGTAAGGAAAATATCTGAAGAACTAGATGATTTATATAAAAAGGGATATAAAAAATTTAATTTGAATACCCATCCTTTTATTGCAGCATATCTAGAAAGAGGATATCCATCAATTAGATTAAAATGGTACTTTAAATACCAAAAATGGGTAAAAATAATTCCAAGAGATGCGTATAAATATCTAGAATATCACTTTACCCAAGAAAATGGTAAAATAATTAAATTATAATAAAAAAAGTCCTGTTATTAACAGGACTTTTTTTTTAATATATCTCTATACCTTTAAATTATATATCATATTTAAGTATAGAGATATAATATTTTTAAAAGTTAAGTTTAACTGAAATTGGACAGTGATCACTATGATAAATATTCTCTAAAATTTTGGCATCAATAAGATTTTTGCTTAATACATTAGATACCATAATATAATCTATTCTCCAGCCTTTATTATTGGCTCTAGAATTTGCTCTATAACTCCACCAACTATATCTGTTTGGAGAATCAGAAAAAAATCTAAATGAGTCAATAAATCCTGAATCCATAAAGGACTGCAACCATTCTCTTTCAACAGGTAAAAAACCTGACACATTCTTATTTCTAATCGGGTCATGAATATCAATAGCCTTATGACATATATTATAGTCACCCGCAATAATTAAATTATCAGTTTTGGATTTTAGTTTATTAATGTAATTAAGAAACAAATCCATATATTCAAGTTTATGTTGCAATCTTTCAATATTAGTCCCAGATGGTAAATACAAACTCATAACAGAGAAATTAGTAAAATCTAATCTTAGATTTCTTCCCTCATAGTCCATTGATTCAATTCCAGTTCCATATTCTACATGAATAGGTTTAATTCTAGATAAAATAGCAACTCCACTATATCCTTTTTTTTGAGCACTAAACCAATAGTTATGTATATACCCTGCTCTGTTGAATAAATCTAAATCCAATTGACTCTTAAGAGCCTTAATCTCTTGTAGACATATGATATCAGGATTCTCTCTAATAAGCCAGTCAATAAAACCTTTATTAATTGCCGCTCTAATCCCATTTACATTATATGATATTATTTTCATTTTACTAAAATATGTAATGAACTAATAAATTTACATAATCATAGAAATTATTTTTTATAAAATATTTTGGGTTATTTTTAGTTTAATCTAATGTATGAAGCCTATAATACTTACTATTTTATTCTTTACTATCACTAATCTATATAGTGATGAAAAATATTTTAGATATTCTAAATATAATTATATCAGCAATGATACATTAGAATTAGAGGATGAAAAAAATCAGTATCCGAAATTTTTAACTAAGGAATATTTTTATTTAGATAAAAAAAATATTGTATCAAATAATGATAATATTAATAAACTATATAAGATTTCTAGTTCTAATATTCAAGAAAAACAACAATTGTTTGATGGACTTGAAAGCTCAGGTAGTATTTCTAGAGGATTTAACATAGGGAATAATCAAAACTCTGTTTTAAACAGTGAATTAGACCTACAGATATCTGGAAAATTAAGTGAAAAAATATTCCTAAAAGCATCTATTCAAGATGCCAATATACCACTTCAGGATAATGGATATTCTCAAAGATTAGATGAATTTGATCAAATATTTATAGAGTTAATAAGTGATGATTGGCGAATAAGAGCTGGAGATATTGATTTGAAAAACAGTAATTCATATTTTGGAAAATTTGAAAAAAGAATTCAAGGATTAAATTTTAGCGTAAGCCCCAATAATCAAATTAATATATATGGATCTGGAGCTATCGTTAAAGGTCAATTTAAAACAAGTAGTTTCCAAGGTCAAAATGGAAATCAAGGGCCATACAAATTAGTTGGATCAAGAGGTGAGCTTTATGTTTTAGTTGTTTCAGGAAGTGAAACAGTATATATTGATGGAAGTAAATTAGAAAGAGGAATTGATAAAGATTATACGATTAATTATAATGCTGGAGAGATAATATTCAATACTACTATCCCAATTACTGGTGATACTAGAATTAATGTAAACTATCAAGTGAGTGAAAGGAATTATTCAAGATTTATAGGATTTTCAGGAGTAGAAATAAACAGAGAGAAAATAAATCTAAATATATCTTTTTATAATGAAAATGATCTAAAAAACCAATCACTACAACAAAATTTATCTGATGAACAAATGTCTATTTTAAGTCAAGCAGGAGATGATAATTCCTTGATGAATGCTCCATCTGCATACCAAGAAACATATAGTGAAAATAGGATTCTATATAAAAAAGAGATTATTAATAGTCAAGAAATTTATGTTTATTCAAACGATCCCTATGAAGAATTGTACTCTGTCAGATTCACGAATGTAGGAAGCAATCTAGGCGATTATGTACTACTAACAAATAATGCAATTGACAATATATATGAATATATAGCACCAATTAATGGAATAAAACAAGGAGATTATAATCCAGTAATTAAACTTGTAGCTCCGGAAAAATTACAAATAGCCATAATTAATGGAGATTACACTCCAAATGAAAAGGCTAATATCAAATTTGAAATTGCTTCAAGTAAAAATGATAAGAACCTATTCTCTAGTAATGATGATAATAATAATGATGGGATAGCAACTAAAATCTCAACATCAAATCTATTTATAAAAAATAAATTATGGGAAATATCTGCTAGAACTAATTTAGATTATATTGATAAAGACTTCCAATCAATAGAAATGATATACAATCCAGAATTTAACAGAGACTGGAATCTAGATTCCCTAACAAGCTATTCCTATAATAACCAAGTAAAAAATCAACTATTAATTCAGGGAGGCATAAATCTAATTAATAAAAAAATTGGAGAAATAAATTACAATTATGAAAATCTAAAATTTGAAAAGGAATATGATGGAGTTAGACAATTATTGAATCTTAATTTAAAAATTAAAAATATTGACTATACCTCTAACTCTAGTTTTTTAAATTCCAAATCTTCAATTTACAGCTCTGAATTCTTTAGAACATATAATAAGCTAAAAATAAATTATAAAAATGGGTGGAGTAAAATCAATATAGATGCTGAAAAAAATTTAAAAACAAATCTGCTAGACAATTCCCTGGATAATTCAAATCATGGTTATAAATTATATGAGATTGCCACAGGTATCGGATCACTTTCTGATAGATTTATTGAAATAGGATACAAGAAAAGAATTAACGATAGTCTAGTTAATAGCAACTCATTAGAGAAAGTTAACTCCTCCAATATATATTATTTAAAATCGCAACTCTTAAAAGATGCTAAAAGCAATCTTAGTATATTTTTAAATTATAGAGAAATGACATGGACTAGTAATGATAATACTGAAAAATTTCTTAATTCAAGATTAATTTATAATCAAAAATTATTTGATCAAATAGTGCAATCTAATTTGCTCTATGAAACAAACTCAGGGAATTTACCACAACAAGAATACACATATGTCGAAGTTGAACCAGGAATGGGAAATTATAAATGGATTGATATTAATGGAAATAACATACAAGAGTTGGAAGAATTTGAATTAGCACAATTTCAAGATGAAGGGTTATATATAAGAGTATTTCTACCAAATCAAATATATTTAAAGACCTATCAAAATAAGTTTAGTCAATCTCTAGTAATAAATTTTCATAAATGGAAAAATTCAAAAAGAAAATTTAAAAAATTCTTATCACATTTTTCAAATCAATCTCAATATATGATTGATAAGAAAACTAATCAAAGTATTGAGAACTTTAATTTTAATCCCTTTTTTATTCCTAAAAATGGTTTATTAGGTTTGAATTCAAATTTCAAAAATAGTTTACATTATAATAGAGGAAAACAAGATTTTTCTACAACCTATAGCTACTCATCTAATAAGTCAAAAAATACACTTTCATTCGGATATATTGAAAATAATTTAAAATCACACCAATTAAATTTTATTCATAAGCTACATACGAATTGGCTATTTGACTTTAATTCAATTCTTGAAAATAAAGTAAGTATCAGCGAGAATTTTGAAAGTAAAAATTACAATCTTGACGAATTTAAAATTAACCCTAAAATAACCTATGTATTTAATGAATCTAATAGATTAAATTTTTATTACCAGTATTCTACAAATGAAAATACAATAGGAGATTTTGAAGAACTAAAGCAACAAAAGCTTGGTCTATCATGTTATCTTTCAAAAGGTGAAAAAATCAATTTTAATTCTGAAATTAATTATTTTAAAAATTCGTTTAAAGGAAATCCCAATACGATTATTGGATATATACTTATGGAAGGTCTGCAAGTAGGATCAAATTATACATGGTCCCTCACTGCGCAAAAGAAATTAACCAAATTCTTGGACTTAAATCTTTCCTATTTTGGACGTAAAAGTGAAAATAGCAGTTCTATTCATAACGGTAATATTCAATTACGAGCTATTTTTTAAAAAAAGTTAGCCTGCTATTTTTTTAAAAATTCTGCCTGTCATTTTTAGAACACGTTGACGCGACATAATTCTTGTTAGTTTATATAAAAAGCGGTTTCTGCTACCACAAATAACATATTGTCTATTTTTCTCAAAAGCATCCAAACATTCGACTGCAACTTCTAGAGAGGTTTGCATAGTACCTCCAGCTGCTGTACCCACTCTCTTTTGATATCTTTTACTAAGTATTTCCGACTTCTCTGTAGCAACTCTTGCAAATTCTGATTCCGTACCTCCAGGCAAAAGAGCCATTACCTTTATTCCTTTTTCCTGGTACTCGTAACGAATTGCCTCTGAAAACATTAAAACATATGCTTTCGAAGAAGAATAAACGCTTGCATAAGGAATTGGCGAAAGAGATGCCATCGATCCAACATTAATAATACCGCCACCACCTTGCGTTATCATATCCGGAATGTATAAATGACAAAGATCAGTAAGGGTGATTACATTAAGCTGCAACATTTTTGAATAGTCATCTCTTGCATTGCTTGTCAGCTCACCAAAACGTCCGTAGCCAGCATTATTGATAAGAATATCAATATTTAGACCTGCAGATTTAATTTGATCATATAATTTCTTACCCGACTCAGGTATGGATAAATCTTCGACAAATATGTGAGCCTTTCCACCAGTTTTTTCAATTTCTTGAGCCAATGTCTCTAGCCTGTCTTTCCTTCTAGCAGTGACTATTACTTCTGATCCTCTTTTGACTAATTCTTTAGATAATGCATATCCTATGCCTGCAGAAGCCCCAGTAATTAATACTTTTTTTCCATGATATATCGACATGTTTCTCCTCCTTAAAACCTTTACAGTTTAATTTACTTAACTATAATTTTCTGTACTTTTCCAAAAGAGTTGTTTCCAACTTTAACTAAATAAATTCCTTTGGCTACATATGACATATCTAGTGCATAATTAAATGTACCTGTATTCTCAAATCTATGGAAAACCATTCTTTGTCCCAGAGCATTATATACTGTCAATTCAATTTTTCCAACATATGGAGAATTTAGGTTAACATCAAATTGATTGTTCCCTAAACTAACAACTGAAAATTCAGAATTTTGATTTAAGTCATCTATTCCGAGAGAGGTTACAATATTAACCATGTAATCTTCTGTCTCACCATAAGTAGTTTCCTCGCAAGCATCATCAGGAACTCCAGCATTCCAGTTTGTTTTAGCCCTCATGATATGCTGACCAAGTGCTGCATCCGCTGGGACTACTAGAGCTGTATTGCCTTGATATGTTCCTGCTCCTCCACCCGGGCCTAATACATAATTATCAACTACTAATTCATCTAATGTAAAGACAAAATCATCATTAAAGTCTATCCATACTCTAAAATATTGATTTCCATATCCCGTAGCAAGAGTTAAAGTATTTGTTGATCCCTGTTCTAAATCAGTAGAAAGATTGGTGAAATCTTGATATCCAGTACCTCCTGGCTGTGTTGCATTCTGGATATCACCAACCTCAAAGTAATGAATTCCATCTCCAAAACTCATATCTCCTTCAGGCTGACAATTAGCATTATTTACAGTAACAGTAATTGAATCATTAGAGTTATCATAATCAGAGGCTAATGAAGTATATGCAGTAATAGTATAAGAACCAAATGCTGAAAGATCAGCAAGATAAATAAAAGTATAGTCAATAGTAGAATTTCCTTCTAGTGGTCCTGCAACTGTTTCTGTAACAATTGTTCCATCTAAATCAATTGTAACATCAAAGTTAGTTTGAGTACCACCTCCGAAATTTGTGATAGTTACTGTTACTTGTTCGGTAGCAGACAAATTAGTTCCTGACGATGGAGAACTAATAGCAGATACTCCAATATCATTTGCATTTAAGTGAGACACATCTGTTGTATATGAATCATTTGTATTATCCTCATCTCCTGACATTGCTGTACTTGCTGTAATAGCATATGTACTACCTACTGTTGACATATCTGTGGTAGCAGAAAAAGTAAACTGATCTGTTAGTGCAGATCCGATAGTTCCAGTGTAAGTCTCTGTTATAGTAGTACCTCCATCAACTTGATAGGTAACATCAAAATTTGAAGCATCATTCTCACCATAGTTAAAAATAGTAACCGTAACATCCTCAGTAGAAGTTAATGTTCCTGAAGTTGGAGAATCTATGTTTACAACTCCAACATCATTGGCAAAATTTGCTGCAATTTGAAAAACTCCAACAACATTAGCTCTTGATCCAGATATATATTCATTGTTAAACCAAAAGGCTTTATCATTGGAAGGATCTACTGCTAATTTTGAATAATCTCCAAATCTAATGCCGGGTATATTGCCATTTCCAGCAGCAATTAATTCTTCAGCTATACTCATAGTTCCAAGTGCATCTGAAACATATCTTCCTGTATAGTAAGAACTTACAAACTGATTATTATTTCCTCCCATGCCACTATAACCCAGACCAATATTTC
>CAZXST010000028.1:0-9918 GCA_964643205.1 uncultured Flavobacteriaceae bacterium
CTGCTGAAGAAGCACCTGCTGAAGAAGCACCTGCTGAAGAAGCACCTGCTGAAGAGACTACTGCTGAAGAGACTACTGCTGAGGAGGCTCCAGCTAAGAAGACTAAAAAAAATACTAAAAAAGATTCTAAAAAGTAAAATATGGAAATTAAAAACGGAAATGCTCAACTAAATGAAACTAGGAACATATTTAATATAAAAGTTTCTAGATTAAATATTCTTGGAGAAACTAAAATGATTAAATGGAATTTAAGAAGAAGATTCCGTACAATTTAAAAAAAAATATTATGAAAAAAATATTAACTCTATTATGTTTATTGCTTTCTTTATCAGTTTATACCCAAACTAATTTTAATGCTGGATTAACTATGGGTGGTAATGATTATAATTATGGAAGCACATTCTTTTACAATACAAGAAATGTTGTTATAGGATCTGTTTATCTATTTGATGAATGGAATAATAAAGCAGAAATTCATACTCTTAGTGATGAAAGATTTCTTGTTAGAAACATTAATTTAAATATTAACAGAAATGCCTTTGAAGCAAAACTAACGGATTCAGATTCAATTTTCTCATTTAATTTCAATAATATTAAGCATATAATAATAAATGATAAAACTTATAAGAATTATTATTATAATGATGATAATAGGGTTTATGAAATAATTTATGAAAGCAATAAATTCTCAATTATGAAGGGCTTTGCTATTAAACTTGTTTCTAGTTCTGGAAATCCAATGGTAAATAGGGCTAATGATAAATACGCAAAGTTTTCATCTTATTTTATTATGCAAAATAATAGTATAAAACCTTTTAAGCTTAGAAAAAAATCTGTTTATAAATTATTTAATGGAGATAAAAATGTTATTTCAAGATTAGAATCTTATGTATTAAATAAGAAGCTATCATATAAAAAAGAAGATGATATAGCCCAAATTTTGGATTATGCATTTGATCTTTAACAATTTTTAAAATAGGAGTAATTTTTTACTCCTTTTTTTTTGCAAAAATTTATGATTTTAATTTTTATAAATTATTTTTGTTTAATTCAAATTCCAAATGCAATATAAAGCAAGAAAAAAAGCAATAATACTTTTAGCTGATGGAACAATTTTTTATGGAAAAGCTATTGGGAAAGATGGTTCAGCTTTTGGAGAAATTTGTTTTAATACTGGAATGACCGGATACCAAGAAATATTTACTGATCCCTCTTATTATGGTCAGTTAATGGTTGCAACAAATGCACATATAGGAAATTATGGGGTTAAAGATGAGGAAATTGAATCTGATAGTATAAAAATTGCAGGTTTAATCTGTAAGAATTTTAATTATGATTATTCAAGACATTCTGCAGATAATTCTCTAGAAAATTTTTTTATAAAAAATAACTTGTTTGCTATTTCAAATGTAGACACCAGAGCTTTAGTTTCTTATATCAGAGATAATGGAGCTATGAACGCTGTAATTTCAACAGAGACTGAATCGATTGAAAAATTAAAAGATCAGCTTAGTAAAATTCCAAATATGGATGGATTAGAACTTGCTTCTGCTGTATCTGCTAAAGAACCTTATCTTTTTGGCAACAAGAATTCAAAGTATAAAATTGCTGCTTTAGATTTAGGGATTAAGAAAAACATTTTAAGGAATCTATCGGATAGAGATTGTTATATTAAGGTATTTCCTTATGATAGCTCATTTGAAGATATGTCAACGTGGAATCCAGATGGGTACTTTTTATCCAATGGCCCTGGAGATCCAAAACCTTTAGTAAGTGCTCAAGATCTAGCGAGAGAAGTTATTGATAGAAATATGCCACTTTTTGGAATTTGTTTAGGTCATCAAATAATTGCTTTAGCAAACGGAATATCTACTTATAAAATGCATAATGGCCATCGTGGAATTAATCATCCTGTTAAAAATTTAATTACGGGTAAGGGTGAGATAACATCTCAAAATCATGGTTTTGCTATAGATAGAAAAGAAGCGGAAGAAAGTAAGAATGTTGAAATTACTCATATTCATTTGAATGATAATACAATCGCAGGAATTTCTATTAAAAATAAAAATTGTTTTTCTGTTCAGTACCATCCTGAAGCAAGTCCTGGTCCTCATGATGCTTCTTATCTTTTTGATACCTTTATAGAAAATATTGTAAAATCTAAAAAGGGAACATAGTGTCTGTCATTAAAAAAATAATTTCAAGACAAATTTTTGATTCCAGAGGTAATCCTACTGTTGAGGTAGATGTAATTACAGAAAATAAAATAATAGGTAGAGCTGCAGTCCCTTCAGGAGCTTCTACAGGTAAGCATGAGGCTGTTGAACTAAGAGATGCAGGAGAAAATTATTGTGGTAAGGGGGTTCTTATAGCTGTCAATAATGTAAATAATATTATAGAAAAAGAACTTATTGGTAAATCTGTTTTTGATCAGCGAGTAATTGATAATACAATGATTGACTTGGATGGAACAGAGAATAAGTCAATACTTGGGGCTAATGCTATTCTAGGCGTATCCCTTGCAGTAGCTAAAGCAGCAGCAAAAGAAAAAAACATGTCTTTATATGCTTATTTGGGTGGAGAAACTGCAAATATATTACCTGTTCCAATGATGAATATTATAAATGGTGGATCTCATAGTGATGCTCCTATTGCATTTCAAGAATTTATGATAATTCCTGTTCTTGCTAAGAGCTTTTCGCATGCAATGCAAATGGGAACTGAAATTTTTCATTCGTTAAAAAAAGTTTTAGCTAGTAGGAATTTAACTACAAGTGTAGGGGATGAAGGTGGGTTTGCTCCAAAATTAGATGGTACTAAAGATGCTCTTGAAACTATAAAAAAAGCAGTTACAAATGCTGGGTACAGTTTTGGCAAGGATGTTATGATTGCATTGGATTGTGCATCCTCTGAATTCTATGAAAATGGAAAATATGATTATACTAAATTTGAAGGAGATGCAGGAGATGTTAAAGATGCAAAGGAACAAGCAGATTATCTTTCAGATTTGACAAATAAATATCCTATTATTTCAATTGAGGATGGAATGGCTGAAAATGATTGGGAAGGATGGAAATATTTAACACAGAAGATAGGAAGTAAAGTACAATTAGTAGGAGATGACATATTTGTTACTAATGTTAAGCGTTTATCTAGGGGGATAAATGAATCAATAGGAAATTCTATTTTGATTAAAGTAAATCAAATTGGAACTCTTTCTGAAACTATTGATGCCGTGTCAATGGCACATAAGGCAGGTTATACTACAGTTATGTCTCATAGATCAGGTGAGACTGAAGATACTACAATTGCTGATCTTTCTGTTGCGCTTTCTACATGTCAAATAAAAACAGGATCTGCATCTAGAAGTGATAGAATGTCTAAGTATAATCAATTACTTAGGATTGAGGAAGAACTCTCTGATAAAGCAGTATATCCACAAATAGGAGCCTTTAAATTATAAATATCTAAAAATCAACCTTGAATATCCTTTAATATTCGAGAGAAATTTTGTAAATTTGCACAGAATTTTTTTAAAATTTTCAATATTTTTTAACAGTGTCAGAAAAAGCAACATTAAACGTTAATGGTGGTAGTTATGATCTTCCCTTACTGAAGAGTTCAGAAGGTGAAATATGTATTGAAATAAGTAAGCTTAGAGGTCAATCTAATGGAATTACAACCATTGATAGAGGTTTTAAGAATACTGCTTCATGTGAGAGTAAAATCACTTATTTAGATGGTGAAAAAGGTATTCTACGCTATAGAGGATATTCTATTGAGGAGTTAGCTAATAAGGCTTCATTTCTGGAGGTCTCGTATTTATTAATTTTTGGAGAATTACCTGATAAAGATGAACTAGAAAAATTTCATAATGATATAGTTGAGCAAAGTATCGTTGCTGATGATATAAAGAAAATTATTGATGCATTTCCTGGAGCTGCTCACCCAATGGGTGTTTTGTCATGTTTAACAAGTGCGTTAACTGCTTTTAATCCTGATGATGTTTCCTTGGATTATGCCAGAAGCAAGGAGGAAATGTACAGCACTATTGTTAAAATAATGGGTAAGATTCCTGTTCTCATATCTTGGACATTTAGAAAAAAGAATGGATTTCCGCTAGAATATACAAGTAAAACAAAGAACTTGGATTATGTTGAGAATATTTTGCAAATGATGTTTAAAAGGCCAAATGAGGATTATGTCCAAAACAACATTTTAGTTGATGTATTAAACAAGCTTTTAATTTTACATGCAGATCATGAGCAGAATTGCTCTACTTCAACTGTTAGAATTGTAGGATCTGCTCAAACGGGATTATTTGCTTCAATATCTGCGGGAATTTCTGCTCTATGGGGTCCTTTACATGGGGGAGCTAATCAGGCTGTTTTAGAAATGTTCAATGCAATTAAAGAAGATGGTGGTGATACCCAAAAGTATATCAATAAGGCTAAGGATAAGGAAGATCCATTTAGGCTTATGGGCTTTGGACATAGAGTCTATAAGAATTATGATCCAAGAGCAAAAATAATTAAAGATGCTGCACATACTGTCTTAGATACACTTGGCATTGATGATCCTGTCCTTGAAATTGCAAAAGCTCTGGAGGAAAAAGCCTTAAAAGACAAGTACTTTGTTGAGAGAAAATTATATCCAAATGTTGATTTTTATTCCGGAGTAATATATAGAGCTATGGGTATTCCCTCTGATATGTATACTGTAATGTTCGCTTTAGGAAGACTGCCAGGATGGATTGCTCAATGGAGAGAAATGAGATTAATGAATGAACCAATTGGACGTCCTAGACAATTATATACTGGCAGTACATTAAGAAAATTCAAATCAATTTCTAAGCGATAATATATCCTATTCAATCACACTTTCTTTGTATCTTTATTGAATGTTAAATCTCAATGTGATCAATGAGACTTCAAAACTAAAGGCAGTTGTATTAGGTACAGCTGTGAGTTTAGGTCCTGCACCAAAATTAGAAGATTGTATTGATCCCAAAAGTAGGCAGCATATATTAAATAATACATATCCAATTGAAGAAGATCTAACTAAGGAATTAGAAGAGTTTTTTCAAGTCTTAAAAAAACATAATGTAGTTGTGTATAGGCCTGAAAAAATTGAAAATTATAATCAAATTTTTTCTAGAGATATTGCTTTTGTAATTGATAATAAATTTGTTTTTGCCAATGTTGTAAAAGAAAGAGAAAACGAAATTCATGGAATAGAACATATTTTTAGTCAAATTGATAATCAGAATATAATTCATTTGCCTGAAACTTGTCATGTTGAGGGAGGAGATGTAATGCTGTGGGGAAATTATATTTTTATTGGAACCTATTCAGCAAGTGACTTTTCAAACTATATAACAGCAAGAACAAATAATCAAGCAGTAGATGCTATAAAAAATTTATTTCCAAATAGAACAATTATACCTTTTGAACTACTAAAATCTAATGATAATCCAAGAAACAATGCGCTGCATTTGGATTGTTGTTTGCAGCCAGTAGGAAAGAATAAAGCAATTGCATGTCCTGAGGCTTTTTTAGACAAAAATCAATACAAATGGGTTGTTAACTTATTTGGAGCAGATAATATATTTGAAATAAGTAAAGAAGAGATGTGTGATATGCACTGTAATATTTTTTCTATTGATCAGAATATTGTTGTAAGTGATAGATCTTTCATCCGATTAAATGCTTGGCTTGAAGAAAATAATTTTATTGTTGAGAAAATAAAATACTCTGAAGCATCAAAACAAGGCGGTCTTCTAAGATGTTCCACTTTACCATTAATTAGAGAAAATTAAATATGGAGCAGATAACAAATAACATATTGATGATTAGGCCAGCTAATTTTAATTACAATGATCAAACGGCTAGCAATAATTATTATCAAAAAAAAGGGCTTGCATTAGAATCAGTTAATGAAAATGCACAAAAAGAATTTGATTTATTAGTTAAAAAATTAAGATCTAATGGTATTAATGTGCTAGTTTTTGATGATGATTTAAAACATGAAACGCCATCTGCCATTTTTCCAAATAATTGGATTTCGTTTCATTCAAACGGAGATATAGCTATATATCCTATGTTTGCAATCAATAGAAGATTAGAGAGAAGAGATGATGTTTTTAGTTTTGTTGAAGACAGGGGATTTAGTATCAAAAACGTTGTTGACTATACTTCTGCAGAGGATGAAAATCTATTTTTAGAAGGTACTGGAAGTATGGTTTTAGATAGAGTTAACAGAAAAGCTTATTGTTCTATATCGGAAAGATCTTCAGAGGATTTATTAATTGAATTTTGTGAGGATTTTCAATACTCTCCTATAATTTTTAATTCGTTCCAAAATGTTGAAGGTCAAAGACTAGCTATTTATCATACTAATGTTATGATGTGTGTGGCTGAAACATTTGCAATTGTTTGTCTTGATTCAATTGATGATAAAGCTCAAAGAAATAATCTAACAAATCATTTAATTGAAAATCAAAAAGAAATAATTGAAATTAGTGAGGATCAACTAGAGAATTTTTCAGGAAATTTGCTACAACTTAAGGATTCTAGTGGAAATCCTATACTAGTGATGAGTGAATCAGCCCATAAAGCATTAAATAAGGGTCAGATTGATAAAATACAAAAGCATTGTAAACTTTTATCTAGTCCAATCCCTACTATTGAAAGGTGTGAAGGGGGTAGTGTAAGATGTATGATAGCTGAAGTCTTTCTTCCAATTTCAAAATAAGATTATTAAGCACTATATTTATACATTATAATTCAATATGCAACTTCAAAAGATACTCTCAAAAAATGTAATTGATGCTTTTGATAAGCTTTTTAATGTTGTAGTTGAGAATATTGAATTTCAGCCTACAAAAAAAGAGTTTGAAGGCGATATAACTATTGTTGTTTTTCCTTACGTCAAAATTCTAAAACAAACTCCTAAAGATATTGCAGAAAAACTTGGAAGTTATCTTGAAGAAAAGGATTGTGTAGTTAAATATAATGTTGTTTCAGGTTTTCTTAATCTTGTAATTTCTGATGATTATTATTTAGATTTTTTTGAGTCAATAAAATCTAATGAAAAATATGGCTTCATTACTCCAACTACTAATGATGCAGTTATGGTTGAGTATTCTTCTCCAAATACAAATAAACCTTTACATTTAGGACATATTAGAAATAATCTACTCGGTTATAGTATTTCAGAAATACTAAAGGCATCAGGAAAAAAAGTTTATAAAACTCAAATTATTAATGATAGAGGTATTCATATTTGTAAAAGTATGGTCTCATGGCTAGCCTATGGAAATGGAGAAACACCTGAATTATCTGGCCTAAAAGGGGACAAATTAGTTGGAAACTATTATGTTAAATATGATCAAGTTTATCAGAAACAGGTAAAAGATTTAATCAAACAAGGGAAAGTTGAAGATGATGCTAAAGAACAAGCTCCAATATTATTAGAAGCACAAGATATGTTACTAAAATGGGAAGCTGGAGATAAAGAAGTAGTGCGTCTTTGGAAAAAAATGAATCAATGGGTTTATGATGGATTTGATGTTACATATAAAAGACTTGGTGTTGATTTTGATTCATATTACTATGAGAGTCAAACTTATCTTCTAGGTAAGGAATTTATAAAAACTGGTCTAGAAAAAGATGTTTTTTACAAAAAAGATGATGGTTCTATTTGGTGTGATTTAACAAGTGATGGATTGGATGAAAAAATTGTTTTAAGAGCTGATGGGACAGCTGTTTATATGACGCAAGATATTGGTACAGCCGTGCAAAGAGTAAAAGATCATCCTGATATTAATTCCATGGTATACACTGTTGGAAATGAACAAAATTATCATTTTAAAGTTTTGTTTTTAATACTTAAAAAATTAGGTTTTTCTTGGGCAGAAAATTTATTCCATTTAAGTTATGGAATGGTTGATCTTCCTACTGGAAAAATGAAAAGTAGAGAAGGTGTAGTAGTTGATGCAGATGATTTGTTAGAGGAGATGAGTGAAACAGCAAAAAATATTTCTAAGCAATTAGGAAAATTAGATGAGTATGATAAAAATCAAAAGCAAGAAGTTTATGAAACCATTGGATTAGGTGCTTTAAAATATTTTATTCTCAAAGTTGATCCTAAAAAGAAAATTTTATTTGACCCTAAAGAGTCTGTTGATTTTCAAGGAAACACAGCTTCATTTATTCAATATTCGTATGCTAGAATTCAGTCTATAATTAGGGGTATAAATTTTGAGCCTTCAAAAGAAAAATATCAACAACCTTTGGAAGATAATGAGAAGGATCTTATAAAGCAATTAGAGTATTTTCCTTCTATAATCCAAAATGCTGCAACAAACCATAACCCTGGGCTTATAGCAAATTATCTTTATGATTTGGTAAGAATATTTAATTCTTTTTATCAAAGTTCACCTATTTTGAAATCAGCATTGTTGGATAGGAAAAGTTTTAGGGTAGACTTGTGTAGATCAGTTGGATATACAATTAAAAATGCATTAGGACTACTTGGAATTGGTGTAGTTGATAGAATGTAGTTTTTATTTAGAAAGAACTGCTACTTTTTTTAAATTTGAAATTAAATTAAATAAAATAGTTATCATATGTTTGATAGTCTTAGTGGCAAATTAGAGAAAGCCTTTCAGCTTTTAAAAGGACATGGTAGAATTACAGAAATTAATATTGCCGAGACCCTAAAAGAAGTGCGTCGTGCTCTCTTAGATGCAGATGTCAATTACAAAACAGCAAAGGATTTTACGGAAACAGTTAAGCAAAAGGCCCTAGGTCAGGATGTATTAACATCATTAAAGCCTGGTCAAATAATGATTAAAATAGTCAAAGATGAATTGACTGAATTAATGGGCGGAGATTCTTCTGAAATTGATCTTAGTGGAAAGCCTTCTATTATATTAATGTCAGGACTCCAGGGATCTGGTAAAACAACATTTTCAGCTAAGCTTGCCAATTTTTTAAGAAAGAAAAATAGTATGAAACCCCTGATGGTTGCGTGTGATGTATACAGACCTGCTGCTATTGAGCAGTTACATGTACTTGGAAAGGATTTAGATGTTGAGGTATATAGTGAGGAGGAAAATAAGGATCCCGTTTCTATTGCTAAAGCTGGTATTAAACATGCTAAATCAAAAGGATTTAACTTGGTTATAGTAGATACTGCAGGTAGACTAGCTATTGATGAATTTATGATGACAGAGATCTCAAATATTAAAAAAGCTATCAAACCACAAGAAGTTTTATTTGTAGTAGATTCAATGACGGGTCAGGATGCAGTTAACAGTGCCAAAGCCTTTAATGATGTTTTGGATTTTAATGGAGTAGTTTTAACCAAACTAGACGGCGATTCAAGAGGTGGTGCAGCGCTATCAATAAAAAGTGTTGTAGATAAACCTATAAAATTTATTGGAACGGGAGAAAAGATGGATGCCTTAGATGCATTTCATCCTGCTAGAATGGCTGATAGAATCCTTGGAATGGGAGATGTTGTCTCACTTGTTGAACGAGCACAGCAACAATTTGATGAGGAGGAGGCTAGGAAGGTTCAAAAGAAAATTGCAAAGAACAAATTTGGTTTTGATGATTTCTTAAATCAAATTCAGCAAATTAAAAAGATGGGGGACATGAAGGATTTAGTTGGAATGATTCCAGGAGCGGGAAAGATGATGAAAGATATAGATATTGATGATGATTCCTTCAAACATATAGAAGCAATTATTCATTCGATGACTCCAAAGGAACGTTCAAATCCGGGGCTTATTGATCACTCTAGAAAAAAGCGAATTAGTAAAGGATCGGGAACAAGTCTTGATGATGTAAATCAGCTTATGAAGCAATTTTCGCAAATGAATAAAATGATGAGAGTAATGCAGACTATGGG
>CAZXST010000029.1:0-9801 GCA_964643205.1 uncultured Flavobacteriaceae bacterium
ACAAGAACAATTAGATAATATTTGGAATTTTAGAACACATGATTCTTTTAATGATGCTGAACGTGCCGCACTAAATTTCTCTTTGGCCGCTTCACAAGTTCCAAATAGTGTAGATGAGACAATAATACAAGAATTGCATAAGCATTGGGATGAAGGTGAAATTGTAGAAATTCTAGGTGTAATCTCTTTGTTTGGCTATCTAAATCGATGGAATGATTCTATGGGAACCTCTATTGAAGAAGGAGCTGTAGAGAGTGCTGAAAAGTATTTGCAGAAAACAGGATGGGTAAAAGGCAAACATGCTTAATCCTTTTATGCAATTTGTATATTAATATTATGTCTAATATCTTTACAGTTAATCAATTAAAACAAAATAATTATGCCTAGTAAATTTTTTGGAAATAGACTTGAAAAACCAAATCATTCAAAAAAAGGAGTTAAACAAAAGTTTAACAATAAGAGTAACAAAGCAAAATCTTCAGGCATCAGAAAGGTAGGAAGAGGTAATTAATAATTACTATGTCTAAAACACTCCTAATTGCAATTCTATTTATTTGGGGCATACCAAGTACTTACTTTAGAAATAAATTTAGAAAAATTGTATATAAAACTGATGATTGGAAAATAAACATTAAACCACTATTCAAAAAGGAATTAATAGGATTATTCTCAAATCTTTATCCTAGCAACAAAGAATACATTAAAACAAGAGACTATTATAGGATATACTTATTTGTCTATACAATACTATTTCTTGTTTATATCTATTTAGATGAGATTAATAGTTTTCTCTAAAGAAACAAGTTTTAATTAACTTTATATACTAATTATGAAAAACATTTTATTCAATTTATCAGCTTCAGCAGTAGCTTTTTACATTCCATTTCAAATTGCATTATTAACAGATATAGGTTTGGTTAAAAATGCTGTGCTTATAGCTTTTGTCATACAATGGGTGTTATTTATTCCAGCATATTTAATGCAAACAGAAAAATTCTATGATCTTGCCGGGAGTCTTACCTATATATCGATTATTAGTTATGTTTTTTATAAATCATCTGAATTCAATTTAGGAAATCTTATTTTATCAGTATTTATTATAATATGGGCAGTAAGATTGGGAAGCTTTTTATTTTTTAGGATTCAAAAAGCAGGTGAGGATAAGAGATTTAGAGATATTAAGCCTTCGCCAACAAGGTTTTTCATGACTTGGACACTACAAGGAATGTGGATCTCTATTTGCTCAGCATGCGCTATTACTGCCATCTCAACCTCTGAAGGAATATTAATGAATACATTATTTTTTGTAGGTGCAATTACTTTTATTTTAGGATTCTTAATTGAAGTAATTGCCGATAATCAAAAAACTAAATTTAGAAGCGATCCTAATAATAAAGATAAATTTATATCCACAGGGTTATGGTCTTATTCAAGACATCCAAATTATCTAGGAGAAATTACTTTATGGACAGGTGTTGCAATAATGTCTTTTTCTTCATTGTCAGGGCTTCAGTTAATAACATTAATCTCTCCAGTTTTTACTTATTTGTTGTTAGTTTATGTAAGTGGAGTAAGACTTTTAGAGGCTAGAGGGAAAAGAAAATGGGGACATCTAGAGAGTTATCAAGAATACATCAAAAACACTCCAACTCTTCTATTTAAATAAAAAAATGAACGATTTTTTTTTAAATTATCCTGATAATAAACTAAGAAACTGTATAACTAATGATATTCTTTCAAATAGTGATTCATTAAAATACCATAAAACTTTGGAGGAATATTCTCCAACACCTTTATATGATTTAAAAAATCTAGCTAGAGAATTAGGTGTAGGTAAAATATATGTAAAAGATGAGTCTAAGAGATTTAACTTAAATGCTTTTAAAGGTCTTGGAGCTTCATACGCAGTCCATAAAGTATTAAGCTTATATCCAAATATTTCTGTTTTTTGCACTGCTACAGATGGGAATCATGGAAGAGCAGTAGCATGGTCAGCTACAAAACATAATAAAAAATCTATCATTTATGTTCCAAAACAAACAACTGAGGCTAGAATTAAGGCTATTGCCAATCATGGTTCAGAAGTTATACAATTAGACTTAAATTATCAGGATACCTGCCAGTATGCTTCAAATATTAGTAAAAAAATGAATTGGACATTAATTCAAGATACTTCTTGGGAAAATTACGAAGAAATACCTGCCTATATTATGTCAGGATACTTAACTCATTTACGTGAGATGGAAGATTCTATTAATACTTTAGATCACCCAGGTGTTGATATTATATTTCTTCAATGTGGTGTGGGAAGCTGGCCCGCTACATGTATCTGGTACTATATAAACAGGTACTTTAAGAAGAAACCTAAAATTGTATTAGTTGAGCCAGATGAATCTTCAGGTGTGCTTCAGTCATTATTATCTAATAAAAGAGTAACTCCAAAAGGAAGCTTAGACACTATAATGGCAGGGCTTAATTGTGGAATACCTTCTATGAGTGGTTGGGAGATTATTAAAAGTGGGTGTGATGCAGCTATAAGTATTTCAGATGAATACGCTAAAAGAGCAATTAGAGCCCTTTATTTTCCAATTAAAGATGATGAAAGAGTAATATCAGGTGAATCTGGCGCAGCTGGATTAGGTGGGCTAATTAAATGCCTAGAAGTTAATAAGTTTAATGTTTTAAGAAAACATATTGGACTAAACTCAAAATCTGAAATTTTATTTATTAACACTGAAGGGAATACCGACCCTGAGAGTTTCAAGTCAATTATCAGTAGTAATTAACTAAACTGAATATAATTTTATATATTGGATAAATGTCTGATAATCGTCCTATTATTACTATAAATCCAAATGGGCCAATTTCTATTAATGGAGATGTTGTTCTTATAGATAAAAACGGCAATGAAATAGAGCATAAATCAAGATTTTCTCTATGCAGTTGTACAAAATCTAAAAGACTCCCTTTTTGCGATGGTTCCCACAAAAATTAGCCAATAAAAACATGTATAATCATACTATATAAAATTATGATTATAGAGAATTCTTATTTTAAAGAAATAATATGGGAGTAATAAAGTATCTAAACTAAGGTGATATCTATAGCAGCCTTACCTTTTTTTCCTTCACCTTCAGAGAAGTTAACTTTATCGCCTTCTTGGATTGTAATTCCGTTTAATGCTGTAACGTGAACAAATATATCTTGTTCTGTTTCATCATTAGTGATAAAGCCATATCCCTTGGATTCGTTGAAAAATTTAACTGTTCCTGTCATTGAATATAATTTTGAATGCAAATGTATGTAATAAAAAAGGAATAACAAGCATTTATTTTTGTAAATTTATATTTATTTATTCACTATATTTTGAAGAAGTTATATCTGTTAATTCCTTTTTATCTACTTGTTTGTAATGTGCAATCACAATTTGCAATTGAAAAAATAAACTTCGAGAGTGCAAATCCATATTCATTTAATGATATTATAACAGATTTAGATAAACAAGAGAAACAAGAAGTATTTGGAGAGCTAGTTATCCCGAAGGATTCAATAGACAGTGAAAAAAAATATCCCTTGATTATAGGTGTAGCAGGAAGTCTTGGATGGGGAGAACATCATTATAAATACTTAAAAATGTATCAAGAAATGGGTATAGCTACTTTTGAATTGAATAGTTTTAAAAGTAGAAATATTACCTCAACGGTAGGGACTCAAAATACAATAACTATAGCTGCAATGATACTTGATGCTTATAGAGCTTTTGAAGTATTAGCTGAACATCCTAGAATTGACAAGAACAAAGTTTCAATTACTGGATGGAGTCTTGGAGGAGGAGTCACTTTATTCTCTGCTTGGCTACCACTTAAAGAGGCAATTAATAAAGAATTATCATTTGCCTCCCATCTAGCTTATTATCCACCATGCTTTATTGATCCAGATAATACGGATTTTTCTAAATCACCTATTCATATATTAATAGGTGAACTAGATAATTGGACGCCTTCAGCTCCTTGTAATGATTTAGTAAATAAATTAAGCTCTAAAACTAATATAAGCCTTACAATATATGAGGATTCATATCATTCATTTGATAGAGATGCACCAGTAATAAGAGATGAAAATGCTTATAATTTCAGTGATTGTATATTTAGATTAGATGAAAAAGGAAACATTTTGATGAATTACCTAAATATTCCAATGTCAAATCCATTTTTACAAAAAATTGGATTTATGATGTGTGTTACTAGAGGTGTTGATTTTGGAGGAAATCCACAGGCTAGAGAGAAATCATTTGATTTTAGTAAGGAGTTTATGAAGAAAACACTATTAAATTAATTTTTTTGAAAAAGAATCATAGGAATTTTTTAATTTTTTTGATGATAATAATTCCTTTAGTTGGAGCACTATTTAATATTTATGCTTTATTTCTATTTATACCATTAGGATTTTTATTTAAAAAGTCTAAATAACTTCTTTAATAAAAATTATAATTGAAAGAATAATAACAAAAAGTCCAAATCCTTGCTTTAGTTGATCATCCTGTACTTTGTTGTTATAATATTGACCTACATATATACCTAAAACAGATATAAAAGAAAACAATAATAAAAAGTTCCAATCAATAATTTGAACTTCTATATCACCAATAAAACCTATTAAGGATTTTAAAGATATAATTGCTAGCGAAGTAGCTATAGCATGTTTCATTCTAAGCTTGGTTAAAATAACTAACACAGGTATTATAATAAAACCACCACCAGCACCTACAAGCCCCGTTATAAACCCAATTAAAGATCCCTCGGCTAGTATTATAAACTTACTAGGTGCAAGAGTTTTTATATTTTTCATCTTAACAATTGTCTTAGGCGATTTCTTAATCATAAAGAACCCCGCAACTACCATTAAAATTGAAAAGAGAAGCATTATAAATTTTTCTTTAGTTAGAATGATAAGATCTGTTGTAATAATTATGTCAGGAATAAGCATTATTAGATATTTTCTAGTGATATACACGGAAATAATTGCTGAAATAGAAAAGAACAATGTTGTATTATAATCAATCAGTTTATTCCTTAGATTTTTTATTGAACCTACAAAAGATGTAATTCCTACAATAAACAAAGAATACGCTGTAGCTAAAACTGGATTAATTCCAAAAATATATACAAGAATCGGTAAAGACAATATTGACCCTCCACTACCAATCAAACCAAGGATTAATCCAACTAAAAATGCACCAAAATATCCTAAAATTTGAATTGGATCCACTACAGTTTATAGATATAAATATATTATGTTAATATAAGCCTAATATTTGAGATAATACACAGGATTTAAATATCTTTATTAAATATATATACATAATAAATTAATGAAGAATTGTTTTATAATAATTGCGCTTCTTTTTAATTCTTTAATCTTGTTCTCACAGGAAGTGTCAATTAAAATAGTCGAGATAAAATCTTTAGACACCAATACTATTACTAATTCGAGCTTTTCTTTAAAAAAAATTGAGGTTAAAGGTTTAACAAATAAGAAAAAAAATAATTACTTCAATTATAATTTAGATTTTGATATTCTTTCTAAAGAAAATGTAATTGATATAACCAAATCTACAGAATTAGTAACCCCAACATGGATCATAAAACAAAAGTTTAAAGAAGGCTCTGGAAACAAATCAGAATTTAAAGCAGATTATTATCTAGGGAATCTAGAAACTCAATCAAAGTATATTATAATTAAATGCAAAGATCATGAATACGTAGATGGTGACAGAATAAGATTAATGTTAAACAATTCAATAATTCATCCTAATATTTTATTAAGCTCTGTTTTTTATGTAATTGATATTGACCTTGATGAGGGGTATAATAATATTGATTTCATTGCTTTAAATGAAGGCGATTCAAGTCCAAATACTGCACAACTTGTGGTTCTCGATGAGAATGGAGTAGTCTTGTCAAATAAAAAATGGCTGATTTATACTGGATATAAAGCCCAATTAGTAGTATATAAAAAATAAATTAGCTGTTTAGCATTACAGGCATTACAAGCATAGTAATTTCTTCTCCCTTCTCATAACCATTTACAGGCTTTAAAATTCCCGCTCTGTTAGGAAGACTCATTTCAAGACTTATTTCATCAGATTCAATGTTATTTAGCATTTCTATAAGGAACCTAGAGTTAAAACCAATTTCTATATCTTCCCCCTTATAATCACAGGTAAGTCTTTCTTCAGCTTTGTTGCTGAAATCAATATCCTCAGCTGAAATATTTAATTCAGCTCCAGCTAATTTCAGTCTTACCTGATGAGTAGTTTTATTAGAAAAAATTGAAACTCTTTTTAATGAATTTAAAAACTGAGTTCTATCAATTCTCAAAATATTTGGATTTTCATTAGGTATTACAGCTTCATAATTTGGATAATTTCCGTCTATTAATCTACACACTATTGTTAGGTTTTCTAGAATGAATTTGGCATTAGAATTATTATACTCTATGGTAACTTGAAAATCTTCATCGATAATAGTCTTTAGTAAATTCAAAGGTTTTTTTGGCATTATAAATTCAGCTAATTCAGATGCCGAAACGTCTGTTCTAGTATATTTAACTAACTTATGAGCATCAGTTGCTACAAAAATTGAATTATCTTGAGATAATTGGAAGAAAACACCACTCATTACTGGTCTAAGATCATCATTCCCAGCAGCAAATATTGTACTATTTATTGCTTTCAGAAGAACCTTGCTAGAAACTTTTGCCTCAGACGGATTATCTAAAGTTATAGCTTTAGGGAACTGTTCTCCATCAGCATAAGCTAAAGTGTATTTTCCATGATTAGAATTTATTTCAATGATATTGTTTTCTTCAACTGTAAATGTTAATGGTTGATCGGGAAATGTTTTAAGTGTGTCAATTAGTAATTTAGAAGGTATAGCTATATTCCCTTTACTTTTACTATCAACCTCTAATGAAGAAACCATTGTAGTCTCTAAATCACTTGAAGTTATTGTAAGTTTTGAATTATCAATATCGAAGAGAAAGTGATCTAAAACCGGTATTGTATTAGTTGCATTAATTACACCACTTAGTACTTGTAATTTCTTTAATAGAGCTGCACTAGAAACAATGAACTTCATATAAAAAATATTAACAAAATTAAATTACACAAATATATTATAATCAGATAAATTAGTTAAATAAACTTATCAACACAAATCAATTATTTTAAAAAATTTATAGTTATTGAGTCTAATATTTTTAAACCTAACAATGATGCCGCTGTACCAACATTTAAAGGGTTGCTTTTATATATTGCAATCTCTAAATAGTTAGAGGAATTAAATAAGGCTAATGCTCTGCCTTCGTCATTTCTTTTTTCTTCTAAAATACTGTAATCTACAATTTCACTATAATTATTGTATATTCTTTTAAACTTGTGATTTCTTGCTGAAATTTCATATTTTCTTCCTTTTGAAGCCTCTTTAAAAAATGAGTGTTTAATATTTGTGACTACATTCCCATAATTGTCTATATATATTACACTTCCTATAATTTGATTTTTTTCGTCATTTATAAAAGGAGTTATAGATTTTGCTGATCTAATTTTAGTTATACGTTTCCCTATTATCTCTGGCTTACCACCTTTAGCTAAATGACAAGCTACTTGAGCAAATATTTTTAGAGTAGAATTTTGTGAGTCTGTTTTGTCATGGATGTTAATTTCAAAAATTTCGTCAGGTTTTATACTGTGGCAAACAATACTCATAATTCCATTATCAGCACAAATAAAATACTGTTCATTGAGTTTTAGTACTATATGGGAAGATTCTGGAGTATTTTCAGAATCTACACCAATTATATGTATAGTTTTTTCTGGAAAATATTGATAAGAATTTTCAATTACATAAGCTGCTTCCATTATATTGAATGGAGATATTTGATGTGAGATATCAATTATGCTTGCTTGAGGAAGATCAGAAATGATAGCCCCTTTAATTTTTGCTACAAAGTGATCCTTTGTCCCAAAATCTGTAATTAAGGTTATAATTGACATATAAATTGTTGATATTTTCTTAAAATATGTGCCTTAAAATTATGTATTTTTGATATACAAATCTAATAAATCATTTCTATAATCTTAATTAAATAAATTGAACGAGAGAGTAATTAAAATAGAAAAAATAGATCCAAAAGATTTATTTGGCCCTCAAAATAAAAACATAAAATTTATTAAGCTAAAATTTCCTGAACTAAAAATTGTTGCCAGAGGTGATAAAATAAAAGCTTATGGGAGTAAAGAAGATTTAAATGATTTTGAAGAAAGAATTAAAAAAATAATCAATTATTTTATTGAGTATAATATAATATCAGATAATGAAATTGAAATGTTACTGAATAATTCAAGTGCTGATATTTCTACATCTAAGGTAAGCTATAAGCCAATTTTACATGGTGTTAATGGAAAGGTAATTAAAGCAAAATCATTAAACCAGAGAAGAATTGTTGATGCAGTCTATAATAGTAATATGGTCTTTGCAATTGGGCCAGCAGGAACTGGCAAGACTTATACAGGCATAGCTTTGGCTGTAAGGGCTCTAAAGCAAAAGGAAGTTAAGCGTATCATACTTACAAGACCTGCATTAGAAGCTGGAGAAAACCTAGGATTTCTTCCTGGTGATTTAAAAGAAAAACTAGATCCATATATGCAACCATTATATGATGCTTTAAAAGACATGATTCCTTCTGATAAACTAAAAAAATACATTGAGGATGAGACAATTCAAATTGCTCCTTTAGCATTTATGAGAGGTAGAACTTTAGACAATGCTTTTGTTATTTTGGATGAAGCTCAGAACACAACTCATTCCCAAATGAAAATGTTTTTAACAAGAATGGGTAAAAATGCAAAATTTTTAATCAATGGTGACCCTGGCCAAATAGATTTGCCTAGCAGAATAAAATCTGGAATTAAGGAAGCATTACTTATTTTAAAAGAAACAGATGGTATTGAAATTGTACGCTTAAATGATGGAGATGTTATAAGGAATACTCTAGTCAAAAAAATAATCGATGCTTATAAAAATATTGAAAATACTAATTAGGGTTAATGAATAATTCGATAGTTGAAACTAATTTTAATTTTCCAAATCAAACTAAAGTTTACAAAGGTAAAGTTAGGGATGTTTATACGTTGAAAAATGATTTGGCAATAATGGTTGCATCAGATAGAGTTTCTGCATTTGATGTAGTAATGCCTAAAGGTATACCCTATAAAGGACAAATTTTAAATCAGATTGCTGTACAGATGATGAATTTAACTTCAGATATTGTGCCTAACTGGTTTATTTCATCTCCTGATCCAAATGTATCAATAGGTCATTTATGTGAACCATTTAAAGTAGAAATGGTAATTAGAGGTTATTTGTCTGGCCATGCAGCGAGAGAATACAAAAAAGGCAAAAGGGTACTATGTGGAGTAAAAATGCCAGAAGGAATGATAGAAAATGATAAGTTCCCAGCTCCAATTATTACCCCTGCTACAAAAGCTGAATTTGGCAATCATGACGAAGATATAAGTAAAGAAGAAATTATAAAAAGAAATATTGTTTCAGAGAAAGATTATGAGGTTTTAGAAAGGTATACTAAAAAGTTGTTTGATAAGGGAAGTGAAATTGCAAAAGAAAGAGGTTTGATACTAGTAGATACAAAATATGAGTTTGGGAAAACAAAACAAGGAAAAATCGTATTAATTGACGAAATACATACACCAGATTCATCTAGATACTTTTATTTAAAAGG
>CAZXST010000030.1:0-9768 GCA_964643205.1 uncultured Flavobacteriaceae bacterium
TCTAGTATAACTCTAAATCTGTAAATCATCTGTTATTTTATAGTTTACAAATGTATTAAATTTTGTTACTTGCTGAAGCGATGCAGTGTAAATGTCATTGAGCCAACTAGCAAGAATGCACCTATCTGATGTGCAATACCAAGCCATAAAGGAACTTGTTGTAAGATAGCTAGTACTCCAAGAATTGATTGAACACCAACTAATATAAGAAGGGAATTTAGTCCATTTAATTGGTGGTTAGAAATTGCTATTTTTTTACCTTTTATATAAATTAATGCTACTGAGATAACTACAAAGAAAGCTAGAATACGATGAATAAATTGTACTCCACTTCTACCTTCAATAAAATTTTTATACACGGGGGTTTTTTCAATTAAAACTGTTTCATGCATGAATTTTCCTTCACTCATCATAGGCCAATGATTGTGAATAAATCCAGCATCTAAGCCAGCTACAAATGCCCCATATATAATTTGAATGAATAGTATTGCTAGACCAATTCTTATTAGGTTTCTATATGTTTTATTTATAGTCTTTTTTATCGGAAAAATTAAATCTAGAGCGATCCATAATGTAAAGGCAAAAGTTACAAACGCGGTTGTTAAATGTGCAGCAAGCCTATAGTGACTCACGTCAGGTCTATCAACTAGACCACTCTTTACCATATACCATCCTAAAAATCCTTGAAAACCACCCAGGATTAGTAGTATTATAGTTTTCTTTATAGTGGATTTATCTAATTGTCTAGTTATTAAAAAATATAGAAAAGGAATAATGAAAACTAGACCTAAAACTCTTCCAATAAATCTGTGAAGCCATTCCCAGAAAAAAATACTCTTAAATTCTGTTAAAGTTATATTGCTATTTAGTTTTTGATATTCTGGATATTGTTTATATAGCTCAAATGCTTCTTCCCATTGTTGCTCATTAATTGGAGGAATTGTTCCTGAAATTAGTTTATAGTCTGGGATTGATAAGCCTGAATGAGTTAGTCTAGTTATCCCGCCAACAACTACCATAATAAAAATTAAAAAACATCCAGTAAAAAGCCAGTAAATTACCTTTTTATTATCTCTTTTCATTTGCTATTAGACCTAATTTTTTCCCTTCTTCTAGCATAAGCTTGTATGCTGCATTGTAATCATTTTTAATATCACCTTCTAGAATAGCCTCCTTAATAGCCTCTTTAATTTTACCTATTGATTTACAAGGTTTTAGATCAAATGTTTCCATAATTTCCTTACCGTTAATAGGTGGCTGGAAATTTCTGATATTATCTCTTTCTTCAACTTCAATAATTTTATTACGTACAATTTTGAAGTTTTTACGATATTTCTTAAATCTTTCTTTATTTTTAGTTGTTATATCTGCCTCACACAATGTCATAAGGTCATCAATATTTTCTCCAGCATCAAATATTAATCGTCTAATAGCAGAATCAGTTACATTTTCTTGTGCAAGAACAATAGGTCTTGAGCTCATTAAAACAATTTTTTGAACATATTTCATTTTGTCATTTAACGGCATTTTTAATCCTTTAAAAATTCTATATACCATCTTACTTCCTTCAAATTCATGCCCATGAAAAGTCCAACCAATTTTTCGGTTAAATTTTTTAGTTGGCACTTTCCCAATATCATGTAATAGTGCAGCCCATCTTAACCATAGATTGTCTGTTTCTTTACTTATATTATCTACAACTTCCAATGTGTGATAAAAATTATCTTTATGCGTTTGTCCATCTATTTCATCTATACCCTTTAGAGCAGATATTTCAGGTAAAATAATTTTTAGAAGACCTGTTTTCTCTAAAAGAGAAAATCCGTATGAAGGTTTTGGACTTAATAAAATTCTATTTATTTCTTCAACTATTCTCTCTTTTGTAATAATATTTATTCTAGATTTTAGATTACTTATTACATCTAGTAAATCTTTATTTAAATTGAAATCTAAATTACTAGCAAATCTTATTGCCCTTAGCATTCTAAGAGGGTCATCATTAAATGTAACTTGTGGATCAAGGGGAGTTATAATCATTTTTGACTTAATATCTTCTAGTCCATTGTGTAAATCTATCAGTTTTCCAAAATTTTTTTTATTCAAACTTATGGCAAGACTATTTATTGTAAAATCTCTTCTTTTAATATCATCCTCTAATGTGCCTTCAGATACCTGGGGATTTCTACTATTATTACTATAGGATTCCTTTCTGGCACCTACAAATTCAATTTCATAATTTGAATATTTAAGCATTGCAGTTCCATAGGTTTTAAAAATTTTTACCTTAGAAGTGTTTTCAAGCTCTTTTGATACTAATTTAGCCATCTCTATTCCACTTCCAATAACTACAATATCAATATCTTTAGATTCTCTTTTTAGAAAATAATCTCTAACAAAACCTCCAATAACATAGCAGTCTAAACCTATTTCATCTGCACAATTAGAAATTGTTTTAAAAAGTTTATTATTAATAGCCTCTTCAAATTTCATTTATAATAATATTTTTTTTATCGTAGTTTAGTAATTTCCCCTTTTTTATTAACCTTAATAATTCTAGAAGGAAGATTACTGATTGATTTGTTAGGTAAATTTACGATATAGTCTACACCTTTTAAAATACGTTCATCTATTTCTTTAAAATTAGCGGGATATTTTTTATCGTGTACATTGGCTGAAGTAGAAACAATAGGCTTCTGTATTCTACTAATTAGTTCACTGCAGAAGTTGTCTTTTACAATTCTAAAAGCAACTGTATTTTCTTTTGAAATAAGCAGTTTAGATATATTCTTTGGATTACTATAAATTATTGTTGTCGGGTTATTAATTTTCTTTAATACATTGTTTATAAATACAGGTTTAACATGTAAATACTTGTCTAACATTTTAGAGTTATTAATTAGACTTAACATAGGCTCTGAATTATCTCGACCCTTTAAGCTATTAATTCTAAGAATAGCATTGTCATTTGTTGCATCACAACCTATACCCCAAATAGTATCGGTAGGGTATAAAATTATTCCACCACTTTTTAGAATGCTAAGTGCATTTTCAACTTCATTTATAATTTTTTCCATCTATTATAAATATATTTATATCAAATATAAAAAATAACCACTTGAATAGGTCTGTTGAGTTTAATTCTGAGTATATAGATTATAAGGATGATATTTTAAGCCTAATTGAAAATTTTAGCTCATCAAATGGTCACACTATTAAAGATCATAGAAATATTATTAAAAAATTTAAATTAGGAGACTTCGAGATAAATATTAAATCTTTTGGTGTTCCTCCTATGTTTAATGCGTTTATTTACTCTTTTTTTAGATTAACTAAAGCGCATAGATCCTTTAATTATGGCAGCAGATTATTGAAAAAAGGAATTAAAACTCCAATTCCAATTTGTTATTGTGAATATAAAAGTAAGGGTATCTTAAATAGTAGTTTCTATGTATCAAAACAACTTAAATTTGATTACCCAATAAGTGAAGTAATTAATAATGTAAATTTTCCTAATAGAGTAAAAATTTTAAATGATTTTGTATTATTTACTTTTAATCTCCATGAAAATGAAATTAATTTTTTAGATCATTCCCCTGGGAATACTTTAGTAAAGATTCATAACTCAAGGCCAATTTTTTATTTAATTGATTTAAATAGAATGAAATTTGAAAAAATGAATTTTACTAAGAGAATTATGAATTTTAGACGACTTACAAATGATAAAGAAGTATTAGAGATTATTAGTAAGGAGTATGCTAGACTGTCTAATAAAGATTTTGATGAAGTTTTTAATTTAATGGTTAAGTATAGCAACCAATTTCTTAGTAGAAGATCTTTTAGAAAAAAATTAAAAAAATTTTTAGTTAACTAGCATATTTATTTACTATTAGTTAAGTACTATCTTTGTGCCATGTCAATAATATTAGCAATTGATTATGGAGAAGTAAAATCTGGGATTTCAGTTAGTGATGAGTCTCAGGTTTTTGCCTTTGGTTTAGCAACTATTGCAACTAGTAATTTAATAGATTATATAGAAGACTACAATATTAAAAATAATATCACGCAGTTTGTTGTTGGCCAACCTAAAAGAATGAGCCATGAGTATTCTGAAGTTGAAAAGTTGATCAAAGAATTTATAAAAAAATTATCATCAAGATTTCCTAACATTCCAATAGATCGTTATGATGAACGTTTCTCATCAAAAATTGCTTTTCAAACAATGATTGATGCAGGTTTAACTAAAAAAAATAGAAGAAATAAAAATATTGTTGATAAGATTAGTGCAACTATAATTCTTCAGGGATATTTAAAATCTAAAGAGTAGTAATTAATGAATAATTGATATATTGTATTTTAAATAATAACAAATGATTTTACCTGTAATTGGATATGGAAATTCTATTTTAAAAAGAAAATCTGAAGAAATTACTGATTCTTATCCAGGTCTTAAAGGGCTTATAAGAAATATGTATGATACAATGTATAATGCTAGTGGAGTCGGCTTAGCTGCTCCACAAATTGGAAAATCTATTAAAGTATTTATAATAGATACTTCTCCATTTTTAGATATGGATGATAATGAAATAAAAGGATGTGAAGTAAGCAGTGTTAAGCAAACATTTATCAATCCAACTATTTTAGATGAAAGTGGAGAGTTTTGGTCATTTGAAGAGGGATGTCTAAGTATCCCACATATTAGGGAAGAAGTAAAAAGAAAATCTTTTATTAAAATTGAATATTATGATGAAAATTTTAATTATAGAAAAGATGACTTTTCAGGTATTGTTGCTAGGGTAATACAGCATGAATATGATCATATTCAAGGAATATTATTTACTGATAAATTAACTAGTTTTAAAAAGAGGCTATTAAAAAGTAAATTAAATACTATTGAGAAAGGAAATGTTGAAATTGATTATTTAATGGACTTTTATAAAAAAAATTAAACTAGAGGGTTGAATCTGTCTACTTATACAAAAGAGTTTTCTTATAATTTAAAATTATCTATCCCTGTTATATTAGGTTTAGTAGGTCACACATTAGTGGGAATGATAGACAACATAATGGTTGGCAAACTAGATCCAATAAATTTAGCAGCAGTATCACTAGGTAATAGCTATATTTTTATAGCTATGTCAATAGGTATTGGTTTTTCAGCTGCAATTACACCAATAGTTGCTGAGGCGCATTCTGAAAGAAATCATAGCAAACTCAAAACATCTTTTATAAATGGTTTTATTTTATGCCTTATGTTGGGGTTAACTTTGTATCTATTAGTTCTATTACTAAAAGGAACATTAACTCATTTAGATCAGCCTGAGGAGGTTGTTTTACTAGCTTTGCCATACTTAGATATTGTTGCAATATCACTGATACCATTATTACTTTTTCAGGCCCTAAAACAATTTACAGATGGTCTCTCAAAGACTATATATCCAATGTATGCTACTGTTTTAGCTAATATAATTAATGTTATTATAAATTATATTTTAATTTTTGGAATGTTAGGGTTCCCTAAGCTTGGAATTATTGGCGCAGCTATTGGAACATTAGTATCAAGGACAATAATGTTTGTGTTTTTATTTTATATGCTAATGAATAAAAGAATTATTTATGAATATATGTCAGATTTAAAATCATTTTTATATAACAAACTTATGATTAAAAAAATTTTAAATTTAGGCCTTCCAACTTCATTGCAAATGTTTTTTGAAGTAGGTGTATTTACAACAGCAATTTGGTTAAGTGGTTTGCTTGGTGAGATACCTCAGTCAGCAAACCAGATAGTATTAAATATCTCTTCAATGACTTTTATGGTTGCTAGTGGATTGAGTGTAAGTGCTGCCATTAGAGCAGGTAATCAAAAGGGGTTGAATAATTATATAGAACTAAAGAGAATATCATTATCAATATTATTATTAGGAATTTGTTTTGCATTATTTTTTGCTCTTGGAATTTATTTTCTAAGAGATTATCTACCTTATATTTACATTGATATTGGTAATCAGGAAAATTATATCGAGAATATAGCTTTAGTAAAAATTGCATCAAAATTATTTATAATTGTTGCTATTTTTCAGCTTTTTGATAGCGCACAAGTAATTATTCTGGGAACCTTAAGAGGCATGCAAGATGTTAAAATACCAACAATAATAGTATTTATTGCTTATTGGGTAGTAGGATTCCCTATAAGTTTTATATTAGGAGATGAATCATCAATGGCAGAAACAGGTATTTGGATAGGACTGCTTTCAGGGCTAACATTTTCTGCTGTATTTTTGTATTGGAGATTTTTATATTTGACAAACAAGATGATTAATAAGATTCATAAATTATGACTTTGGAAGAAATTGATATTCAACTACTAGTTTACTTGAATTCATTAGGATCAGAATTTTGGGATCCATTATGGATAGTATTAACTAACAAACTCACTTACATTCCTTTATTTATTTTTATTGTTTTTAAAATTTATCAAAGATTTGGGGTAAAACAAATGCTTTTTATCTTATTTTTTCTTGCTTTATTAATATTATTTACAGATCAATTTACTAATTTTTTTAAAGATAGCTTTCAGCGATTAAGACCTTGCAGAATGGAGGATTTAAATTTACGGGAGATTGATATATATTGTGGTAAATATGGTTTTTTCTCAGCTCATGCCTCTAATTCAATTGCAGTTACAATATTTCTTATTAAAGTAATGAAGGAAAAGTTTGCAAGCATATTTTCAATTATCTTAATTATTTGGGTGCTAATTTTTTCCTATAGTAGAATATATCTAGGCTTGCATTTTCCAATAGACATATTATTTGGTCTGGTTTTTGGGGTTTGTTCCTCAAGTATTTTTTATGTTATTTACTTAAGAAGTGATAATTATTTCTTTAACAAAATATAAAGATTTGTTGCAAGCCGATCTCTATATCTATTATTATCTTCTGAAGTTGTGTTAAAATTTAGTTTAATTTTCTTCTTTATCAGTAATTTATTTTCAATGATATTAATGTTATCAGTATCAAGATTTTTATTGGAAATTAGCACAAAAACTGAATCATCTATTTTAGATAACTCTAATTTTCTAACTTTTTTATTTAAATTCCATATTAGATCAGCAGTAATTTTATAATCAGAATATAATTTTAATTCTTTGATATCTTGGTGAAATAAATCTATAGAAGTGTAATTTGTATTAGTATTTGAATACATCTGTGGAAGAATAAAATTAAGCACACTAAAAAAGAGAATAATTTTTAAATAAATGACTTTATCAAACTCTCTTTTATAAAAGTTATAAATAAATCCTAATGCGATTATAATTGTAATTATTGAGAAGAAACTAATTCCATAATTATAAATATGAATAATGGGTATAATTAAACTTGCAATCGATATTAACATAAAATTTAGGTATATAGGCCAAATAGAAGAGATTGATTTCTGTTTTGAATACTTAATAATATAATTAATGTAGAAACCTGTATTTAATGCCAAGGGTATAAGTACAGGCATTATATATCTGGTCTTTTTTTCCGGTATTAATGATAATAAAATAACAGAAATTATAACCCAATAACTTGTTAGTAGGTAATTTTTACTTATTGGGATTTTACTCTTTATAAATGGAAATATTAAGCTAACTATTGCAGGGATTAGCCAAATTCCACTATTAATAAAAAAATCCCAGTAGTAGTAGAATGGTTTTACGTTATAATTTGACCAATTTTCTGTTTCCAAATAGATGATATCTAAGAATGTCTGCTGATCATGGTAGAATATGTATATATACCACAAACTGCCAGAAATAATTGAAACAAATAGAATTTGAATGAGACTACTAATGTTAAGACTAATTTTCTTATAAACTAGTAGATATGACAATAAAAAAGGGATTAATAATGCATAAATTGAAATGGGGCCTTTGGACATAATAGAAAGTCCAATTAATAAACCTATAAGTATATTTTGTTTTAGATTAAATTTATTTTCTAATGAGCTGAAAAGAAAGTAGATAGCTAGGAACATAAACCCAAGAGCAAAAATATCCCAAGGAGCTTCAAATATGATAGCAATTATATAAATAGAACTTACAGTTATCAATCCATTGATAAGGCTTTCATTTTTATTGAATTTAATTTTAAGACTAAAAAAATAGCTGGTAATTCCAATAATAAATAGTAATAAAACTGCAGGTATTCTGAAGAATATAATTGACTTAGAATTGAACAAATAAACAGAAAGTGCAGTCAGCCATGTAGGTAATGGAGGTTTCTGATATCTAGGTTCTCCATTTAAGGTTGGGAGAAGCCAGTTATTATCTTCAATCATCTCTTTTGCCGCTTGAAAATTTCTAGCTTCCATTATTCCAACCTCTATTAAATTAAATGTAGAAATTGAATATACTAATAGGATTAAAATAATTATTAAGAAATAATATCTCTTTAAAAAATTCACTGTTTCTTTTTTTAAAATATATAAAATAAATTTTAATCTCCATAAAAAAACAATATATTAACCTTACTGATTTATGAAAAAAATTATTTCACTCATTATTATTTCTATTTTATTTTTTTCTTGTTCTAACCAAGAAAAAATGCCCCCAAATATTATTGTCATAATAAGTGATGACCAAGGCTATGCTGATGTTGGTTTTCATGGAAGTAAAGAAATTAGAACACCTAATATTGATAGAATTGCTAGTAATGGAGTGATATTCTCAGATGGATATGTTTCTTTTGCTGTATGTTCACCAAGTAGAGCTGGATTGATAACTGGCAGGTATCAAAATAGATTTGGTTATAGTAGAAATATTTTATTAACACCTAAGGATTCAACTATGGGACTTCCTCTTTCTGAACAGACACTTGCAAATGTTCTTAAAAAGGCTAATTATAGAACAAAAGCTATTGGAAAATGGCATCTAGGGGCTCATGAATCTTTAGTCCCTCAAAAAAGGGGTTTTGATGAGTTTTATGGTTTTATTATTGGTGGTCATAAATATTTTCCTGAAGACTTAACACTAAATGACTTAACTGAAGCTAGATCTCAGTGGGATGGTTATTTAACTAAAATTTTTGATAATGGTAAGAGGGTGGATATATCTAAATATCTTACTGAAGAATTATCAGATAATGCAGTAAAATTTATTGATGAAAATTCTAAAAATCCATTTTTTTTATACCTTTCTTATAATGCTCCTCATACACCCTTACAAGCCACCAAAAAGGATCTAGATAGAAATATGCATATTGATGCAGAGAAGAGAAGAACATATGCAGCAATGGTTACATCACTAGATGATGGTGTTGGCTTAATTCTAGATAAACTTGTAGAAAAAGACATATCTGATAATACAATAGTTGTTTTCTTTTCAGACAATGGCGGTGTGGAGTGGTATAATCACTCAGATAACGGTATTTTAAGAGGGGGTAAAGGTGAATTTTTTGAGGGAGGAATACGTGTTCCATTTGTTATGCAGTGGCCAAATGTAATTCCTGCCGGAGTAACGTATGATAAACCAATTATTGCCCTAGATATTTTTGCAACTGCGGCATCTGTTGCTAATGCTGAAAAATATGTTGACGGAGACATAGACGGCATTAACCTAATACCTTACATCTTAGAACAGAAGGACGGGTTGCCACATAAATTTCTTTACTGGCAGAACAGGGATAAAGACATTGATGTGATAAGAGGAGAAAGATATAAGTATCTTAGAATGGGTGATGAAGAGTTTATTTTTGATTTAAAGAACGATATTAGTGAGGAAAA
>CAZXST010000031.1:0-9307 GCA_964643205.1 uncultured Flavobacteriaceae bacterium
GCTTGATTTGCGCACAAAAACACGTCTTTTAAGCCATCATTGTTAAAATCTGCTATACCAACACCAGAACCGTTATAAAAGTAGTCGTAATCGAATAAATTGGATTTAGAGGCTAGATTATGTTCAATTTTATTGATAAAATCAATTCCAGTAACAGAACTAGGTAATTTTAGATAATTATTATATGATTCTATGGACACTTCTGTATTACCTGTATTATTCTCACAGGTATAGAAAAGAAATAGTAGTAGAAGGAGTATCCCGTATTTAATTCTTATCATCTGATTATATTAGGGATAAAGATAAAAAAAAGAGCCTTATTAAAATAAAGCTCTTTTTTTTATTATTCAGTTACTCTAGATTACTGAGCACAAACTGCAACAGGTAATAGACCTGGAGCATCAGTTCCATATCCTACAGAATAGGAATCATATGCAACCTGACCGTTTGGTGCAGTAATTGTCATTGCAATCTCACCATATACATCACCTGTCCACGTCCACGTAGCAGATTCTGTACCAACTGGGATATTAACTATAGCTTGCGCATAGTATCCATCACTAGTTGGTGTACATGGGAAAGAGTATGTTCCCCATTGTGAACACATTGCAACTTGTACAAGAGTACCATCAATGTCTACATCTAGTGCATGATCATAACTACCAGTTTGCCATCCATCACCATAACTGTCATACATATCAACTACGTAATCGCCAGGCATTGGAGAACAAGTTAGTAATGCATTGTACTTGAATGGAGAAGAGAAGAATCCACCAGTAATAATACCAGCAGCAGATGTCCAATCATATGTTCTTCCATCTGTTAATTCAACTTCTAATCCAACAACTACTACATCACCAGGTGAGTAATCATTAGGACCAACGCCCATTGCTGCAGCAGCATCACCGAAAGCCAATGTAACATCTCCTCTAGGAAGACCTACAGGTCCAGTTGGAAAATCACTAGCTGGCATAGACCTTACATACATAAAGTCAGTACCTGAACTTCCATTATCGGGTGTAAGATCCTTTAACTGAGCGTAAACATTAACTTGAGCGAATAGAGCACCGTCTGCTTCATCTTGCTCCTCTACAGTCACACTAAATGTGCTGTTAGCATCACTAGAATTCAAGACAGCGTTGTTCACTGAAATTGTTCTTAGTATCGCTCCAGTTTCATAGTCTAGAACTGTGTCAATAGTGTTCTCACTATCTACACAAGAAAATGTGACTACAAATAGAGAAGCGAATAAAAATTTAAATATATTTCTCATAGTTTTCATTTTTTTAATTAGATATTACAGTTGTTCCCGAATCCCAGAAGACTAACGTATTATTGTCTTGTCTCTGTAGAATACTAGGATTAGCACTTATTTCACTTGTTGGATATGTACCAGTTCTAGGGAATGGTCCTGATTCAACTTCATCCATAAGACCTCTAGAAAGTGTTGAAGGATACCCAGTTCTTCTCATGAAGTTCCACGCATCATTCGCACCACCATACATAGCAACAAAATATTGCTCACCTAGTAAATCCCATTTAGATTTTGCAACTGGCCATCCTAATCCATCTAAAGTAGATGTAGTAGGAGCAGCGGCAAATTGAGCCATTACATCACCAACAAAAGCAGCAACATCAGCAGAGCTAGGGAATTTACTTGAATCAGCCTCAGCATCAACAGATGAAAAGCCCATTACCTTAGTAATTGATTCATTCATTCCAGCTTCCATATACATTGCAGCAGTTGCAGCATCACCAGTAGCTAAAGCAGCTTCAGCTTTCATAAACTTAACATAAGATGATAAGTAGATTGGCCAAATACCAGCTCCACCACCACCATTTCCTTGCCAAACTTGTCCAGCAAGAGCATTAAGTCCACCTAATGAACCAACAGTATCATAATCACCGATATCATCTAGATTATCAAAGCTACCACCAGAAGGATAAACTCCTGTAGCAGTTCTAGTAAAGTTATCAGGAGGTGTACCTTCATCATTACCGTGATGTCTACCCCAATATCCTATAAAGTTAGAACACCATCTTCCATCTCCATAAGCTGTGTTTCCATCAGGAGTAAACTCTAAATGGAATGGCTGATCTTGTAATGAACACTGAAGTGTTTCACCATTAGCAGAATCACCAGACCAATCATATGGGTACATATAAACAGCGCCAAAGGCTTTAATCATTTGATGATTACCTGGCGTCATTGTAGTTTGTCTGTAGAAGTAGTATCTTCTTCTTGGATCATTTATTGGGAAATTCCCAGCAGACCAGTCAGCAACAGTCGTCGCATACCAGTCATCTGTTTCTCCATCCATAAGATCCATCAACCATGATGATTGATAGATATTAGCACCTGAAGTTGTGTAGTCAGACCCATACCAAGGGTGACGTGTGTCTGGTTGCAGTTCTTGTGAACCATAATTAAACTGTAAATCATCAGCAGCAGTCTCAATTACATTTGTCTGAGCTAATGCAGCAGCATAATTACCTGTTGTAAGAGCAGCACGCATTTTTAAAGTGTTAACATACTTTGTCCACTTAGAAGCATCTCCTCCGTAGTAAAAGTCATCACCACCACCAGCAGCATTAAGATATCCTTGAGCTTCATCAAGCATTGCCACTGCAGCAGCATAAACATCTGCGTCATCAGAAACACTTGGGTTAGGATACTCAGTAGGGTTATTTGCTTCAGCCCATGGAATATCTCCCACAGAATCAACAATACCCATCATAACATGAGCAGCCATTGCTTTTGATATACCTAGGTGGAAGGCCAATAAATTGTCCTCACCATTCAGCCCTTCAATAGCGGCAATATCTGGCATCATGGCAGCATATAACTGATACCATGAACTGCTTACAGTGTATGCACCAAAGTTATTGTAGTATACTCTACCACCCATATAACTTATTCTTCCAAGTGCCGCTCCGTTGTACTGCATGTCCTGCATTGAACTAAGGAACGATAATTGAATTCGGTTTAATAACAGATCAGCATCCGCTAGATCTGGAGATAGTGAGTTTGGACTCGCTAGATCTTCTAATTCCATGGTTTCACATGAGTAGAACATCGTAGCTGACGCTACCACCATCATCATTAAATATTTAAATATTCTTTTCATAATTAATTGATTTTAAACGTTATTAAAATGATGCTTTAAGACTAACACCCCACCTTTTTGAACTAGGTCCATTAAGGAAGTCCCAACCTCTTGCATTACCGACACCGGTACCTGCAACATTAGGATCGTAATTAGTAGCATCTGGAACATTATAAGCATCATGCCATAAGTTAAATCCAGTAGCTGTTAGAGATAATGCACCAAATGGAGTATTATCTAACATCTTTTGTGGAACTGACCATGATAATGATACTTCTTGAAGTCTTATAACAGACCCGTCATAAATAGACATTTCAAGTGGACCGAACAACACATTATTAAAATAATAAGATGAGTTGTTTACCTGTAGGTTGTTAGGAGAACCATCAGCTAGTACACCAGGAAGAATAAATGTATTCTTTCTGTCAGTAACGATTCCACCACGACCTAATAATGTAGCAACTGTTTTAGCTGATATATCACCACCTGCTGTATGGCTTAATTGCCATCCAAGTGTAAAGTCTTTATACTTTAATGTATTTATAAAATTCATAACGTAATCTGGCTCAGGATCACCAATAATTGGTGTAATTGTTCTTGAACCTTCTGTTCCTAGAGGAACTTCATTTCCATTAGCATCGATTGCCATAACACCTTCTGAACCGTAGTTACCTGAAGCGTTAACAACCATATCTCCGTTATCATTTCTTTCGATTCTAGTACCAACGATAACCCCTAAAGGCTCACCTTGGATAGCAGCATTACCACCTAACCAAGTAGCAGTAGAACCACCGAATATAATTTGATCATCTGCTTGCTCTGTTACAATAGCTGAACTTGATGAAAAGTTAACTCTTGCATTCCAGCTAAGACCATCAACATTAACAGGGATAATATCAAACATTTCTAAATCAACATCAATTTCTACACCGTCACCTTCAATTTTACCAATATTATCTTGAGTATTAGTAAATCCAGTTGATGTTGGAAGAGGCTTGTATACAATTAAGTCATTACTTTGTCTTTCAAAGTAAGAAGCATTAATTCCAACTCTATTTCCCCAAACTCTAGCATCAACTCCAAATTCAAGTTCTGATAATAACTCTGGCTTAAGATCTGGGTTAGCCTGGAAGTCACTTACAGAGTTAGTAGTAACACCACCATTTAAACCACCATTTTGGTTTGTAGCTTGTGATACACTATTAACTGTAGGATAACCACCTGGGAAACCAGCAGATGTTCCATAACCAGCTCTTACCTTTAAGTATGTTAAGTTATCAGACTTAATACTTTCATCCATAGATGTAGGTAAGAATGCTACACTTGCACTTGGATAGAACATGCTATTATTCTCTGTTGGTAGGTTAGATACCCAGTCATTTCTAGCAGATAATGAAACGAATAAGAAGTCTCTATAATCTATATCCACGTTACCAAATACACCTAAAGTGTTTTGATGACCATGGTATGACATTGGTGTTTGATTCTCATAGTTAAAGTGTTGAATCACACCAAATACGATCTGTCCACTACTTGCAACACCTTCACGATCGTAATTTCTCATTTTTGATTCAGCTCCAACCGTCCATGTAACTCCTACGTCATCACTTACATCATTACTACCATTTAATCCAACATAATGGTTCCAGATAGTTACGTTATTATCCCATGTATTAAGATAACCGTAAACAGCCTGGTTAAAGTTTACACCATTTTTGTTAGAATATGCTTTGTTTCTCTCATTATACCAGTCAATACCAGCACGATAAGTAAGAGACATATTATCATTAATATCATATGTTAAACTAGCAGTACCAAATACTCTATTAGTAAGCTGACCACCTTGAGAGTTTGCAACTGACCAATTTGGGTTTATGATATCATTACCATTTCTATAGTAAATACTACCACCATTTTCAGGAATCTCCCATGGTAATCCGATTAAGTCAACACTTCTTGGCGTAAAGAATACGTTACCAAATGTTGACCATCCCATTGTACCGTTACCTCTAGAAGAAGCAACAGGAGGAGATACCATGTGAGTATTACTATAGTTCAATGAACCACTAATAGTAAATTTATTACTTAATACAGCACGTCCACCAATAGAAATTGTATTTCTTTTAAGAGCATTTCCAGGTGTAAATCCTTTTTCATCAAGGTTACCCCAGTTTACATTATACGAAAGCTTACCATCTTCTGATGCACCTCTTATATTAACAGATGTGTTAGAAACACCACCTGATCTAAAGAAGTTTTCAACACTTTCGTAAGGTGCCCATGCATAACGCTCACCAGTATACTGTTGATTTAATACGTTATTACCACCTAAAAATGCATTAAGGAATGCAGAAGATCCGTATGGATGCTCTACAGTTCCAACTCCGTCAGTATCTACGATAGTTCCAGCTGGGTCATTTGCCCATCCGTCAACTCCATCTCTTGCGAATGCAGGTCCCCAGTTACTGAAGAACCATCCGAATGATTGGTCGAAACCGTTACCGTATAGATTTTGATACTCTGGCATTGATGCAATCTCATTAACAAAATAAGATTGATTAACAGTAATTTCTGTTTTCTTAGGTCCGGCAGGGCCTAGAGAACCAGATTTTGTTGTTATTACAACTACACCATTTTTACCAGCTGTTCCATAAAGTGTAGCTGCTGCTAAACCTTTAAGAACGTTAACACTAGCAATGTTGTTTGGATCTAGATCTAAGAACCTAGTAGAACCAATGTTACCACCAACGTAGCCACCTTGTGCATTTGTATCACTACTAAAAGGTACTCCATCAACTACAAATAATGCTTGGTTGTTACCATTAATAGAAGTATAACCTCTAATAATTACATTAGTTGCAGAACCAGATGTACCACCTTGAGATGTGATATCTACACCTGATGCCTTACCAGATAAAATTCTAGCAACATCAGCTTCAGTTCTTTGTTCCATTTCTTCGCCAGATACTTCACTAACGGCATAACCAAGAGCTTTCTTTTCTCTTTTAATACCTAGTGCCGTAACGACTACTTCTTCAAGTTGAGCAACGTCTTCGCTCATAGTAACATTTACTGTATCAGATGAACCAACTGTTACACTAACAGAGGTATAACCGACATATGTAAATGCTAATACAGCTCCCTCGTCAACCATGATGCTATAATTACCATCAAAGTCAGACTGAGTTCCCGTTGTAGTACCTTGAACAACAATATTTACTCCAGCTACAGGCATCCCTGAATCATCAGAAACATTACCTGAAACCGCTTTTCCTTGCGCAAACGTTAGTTGCGCGACTAACGCCAATACAAGCGTCAAAATTCCACTAAACTTTGTTTTCATTTTATTAATTTATTTGAATTAGTCCAACTGCAAAAATCATAATAAAATGTTAATAAAACAAAACAATTCTGTAAAAATTTATGTTTTTTTTACGTTTTACAGGTTAAATAATCAGAAAAAAGACCTAAAAGTTATGTGAATTTTAGAGTTTTTTGGGTCAATTTTGTCTTTCCACTCCGAACCATTAGCATAGTTTAAGGTAAAGATTCCTGATTTGGTAGCTAGACCAACACCTATACCAACACCATATATATTAGTATTACTATTTAATATTTTATTTTCAAAATTACCTATGTCAAATATGCTATTAATATATATGGTGTTATTTAACTTGTATCTATATTCAGAAATTAAAAGGAAGTATTTGTTTGAAAATATACTGTTTTCATCAAAGCCTCTAATTGACTTTGCTCCTCCAAATCTTGATAATTCATTTGTAAAATATGCATCAGATTCTAGAATTTCAGATTTAATATTTAAATAAATGCTGTTTTTTGATCCAAAATCAAAAATTTTAGCAAAATCAATATTTAGGTAAAGTTGTTGATTTTCTTGTTCTTCTGAGACCCTTTTCCCATGAGATAATTTAAGTAATGCCTGACTATTTATCGGAAACAACAGATTATTTTGATTTATTTTCACATGCTCATACTGAAAATCTTTATAGATAGTCTCAAAATCTTCGAATTCTGTATTTTCTATTTCTAATTGCTCATCAGAATTTATTGAACGTATTCCTACGGAAAATTTATGATTTTTAGGGGTTTTGTAGAATAAATTTATAAACTGTTCATTCGATACAAATGTTGAATCTTTTTTTGTTAATATTAATCCGACATTTACTCCTATTGGACTTGAAAATATGTATGGAAGATTTAAGTTAGTTTTCAGTATTCTATCAGCATTTTTTTCACTTTTATATAAGAATTTTATTTCTTCTCCAAAATTAAAGTTATTTATAAGCTCAAAATCTAAATATCCTACTAATTGAATATTATTGTCTGATTCATCATTTGAAAAACCAATAAATCCATCAAAGCTATTTTTTTTCTCTTTTTCAATATACAAATAGATGATAGTAGAGTCTTTTGTGAATAGAATTTCTGGTTTTTTTGTTTGTTTTATAAATCTTAGTTGATTTAATAACTCACTTTTGACTTGTATTTCATCCACATTAATTGTATTTCCAATTTTGTATTTAGTGAGATATTTTATATATGATTTTGGAAACTTTTCATAGCCTTTAATAATTACTTTATCAATCTTTCTTTCCTTTTCATAATTTATTTCAATTATAGCTTTTAAATTGTCTTTATAAAATGGCTCTATGTTTATAAATTTTGCTGAGTTAAATGGGTGTCCTTCAACAGATATAAATTGATTTAAATTTTCAAAAAAATCTTGAACTTTTTTAATGGGTATTTTAAGGTAATTTTTTTTATCAATTTCCACATAATTTTTATAGCCTTTTAGGCTCATTGAATCAAGCCCTAAAACATAAATATTGCTATATTTTTTGCCTATTAATAATTCGGCTAAATATTCATTTTTTTTAACCTCCTTAATGCTCTTAATACTTGCCTGAATGAACCCATTTTTTTGTAGATTTTCATTAATTTTCTCGACTTCTTTTATCAATTCCTCATTAGAGGTGAAATTTTTCTTATAATTCATTGATAAAAGCAATTTATTTTCCTCAACTACATTAGAAAATAATTCAAGACTTAATTTTTGTGAATGAGTACTTGTTGAAATTAGGGCTATTAACGTATAAAGTATGAATTTTATTTTCATCGATTCTTATCTATTGAACTAACGAATATTTTCTGATTTTAATATAAATAATGTAAATATTTGAAAAAACATCCAAAATTTAAGAAGGAACATTTGAATAATTGATTTTAATTTTTACCTTTGCACGCCTTCTCGAGAAGATGAGGGAACAAATAAAATATATACTATATGCCAACAATATCGCAATTAGTAAGGAAAGGGAGAGCCAAATCTACTAGGAAAAGTAAATCGGCTGCTTTAAATTCATGTCCTCAGAAAAGAGGGGTATGCACCCGTGTATATACTACTACTCCAAAGAAGCCAAACTCAGCTATGAGAAAAGTTGCTAGAGTTAGGTTAACAAATGGTAATGAGGTTAATGCCTATATTCCAGGGGAAGGACATAATTTACAGGAGCATTCTATAGTATTAGTTAGAGGAGGTAGAGTTAAGGATTTGCCTGGTGTTAGATATCATATTATTCGTGGAGCTTTAGATACAGCAGGTGTTGAAGGAAGATCACAAAGAAGATCAAAATACGGTGCTAAAAAACCGAAAAAATAATCAAGCAATTAGATAGATGAGAAAAAAACAGGCAAAAGCAAGACCTTTATTACCAGATCCTAGATTTAATGATAAGCTCGTTACAAGATTTGTTAATATGCTGATGTGGAATGGAAAAAAGTCGGTTGCCTATAAAATTTTCTATGATGCTATTGATGTTGTTGAATCCAAAAATACTGACGAAGGGGAAGAGAAAAAGGCTCCCTTGGAAGTGTGGAAGGATGCATTATCAAATGTCATGCCTCATGTAGAAGTAAGAAGTAGAAGAGTTGGTGGTGCAACATTTCAGATTCCTTCACCAATTAGATCAGATAGAAAAATTTCTATTGCTATGAAATGGTTAATAAATTTTTCTAGAAAGAGAAATGAGAAATCTATGGCTTTAAAACTAGCAGCAGAAATTTTAGCTGCATCTAAAGAAGAAGGAGCTGCTGTAAAGAAGAAAGTAGATACTCATAAAATGGCAGAAGCCAATAAAGCATTTTCACATTTTAGATTTTAATTATGCCAAGAGATTTAA